>JAFCFQ010000115.1 GCA_017608545.1 Candidatus Aenigmatarchaeota archaeon | reverse complement strand
TGTTAATTTTAAGTTACCTTTTGCCCAAGAGGTAACGTGAAGTTCACATTAAATATTGCCCAAGTAATTTATTCTATTTAGAATTTAATTTATAAAATTTTCTATATTCCATTACTACTGTTAAAATATCGAGTGGTGAGACGATAAATTTATAAATTTTTGCCTATTTTTTGAAAAATGGTAAGTTTCGAGTGGTAAATAATATAAGTTTGGATGATTTAATTCTTTTATGAAGTTTCTATCTAAAAAACAGTTATCTACAGATGATATGAACCAATTAAAAGACCTTTTCTTAAAATTAAAAACAATTCAAGATGAATTCAGAAGAAAATTCGGAGTTAAAGACATATATTCTAACAGTAGATATTTTGAAATCTTAATTGCTAATGAGTTAGACCATAATCTAATTCCTGGATTTTCGGGAACTAGAGATGCAAAAGACACAAAAGGAAATGAATATGAATATAAACATTACAAAGAAACTAGTTCTAATCATACGTGGACATTTAACGATTTTTCAGATACAACTATAGAAAAATTAAATTCAGTAGAAGCAGTTGTATTTTCACATATTAATGATAAAAAAAAGATACCAGTTTTTGACTGGTGTTATATAGTTCCAGGAAAAATGATGTCTAATTTTTTAAAAGAAAGGACCAAAAAAATAAAAAATTTACGAAAAATGATAAATGTAAGCCCTAAACAAATAGAAGAAAATCTAAAAATTAGAAAGACTCGTATAAATAAGAAAAGTAATGGTAAATATGAACCTTGGATTCATGATATATTTGAAACTATACGAAAAATAGAAAAAATTATCGGAACTAAAGATATTTTAACAAGTAATAAAATATGGGAGGTTTTAATAGCACTCAAACTAGGTCATTTTGTTTTGACCAAACAAACAAAATATGATGCTATAGACAAGGATGGTAACTATTACGAATACAAAACCTCCAGAAAACATTCATGGAATTTTGAAGACATTACAAAAAATGTTCTGGATAAATTCAAGAACGTGAAAAGCATAATACTTGCGACAATTGATAAGGAAAATATGGAAGTAACTGAAATCTATGAAATTGAGCCTTTAGCGACAATTAAAGTTCTTGAAAGAAAATTAGAAGAGAAAAAACAAAGATATAAAAAAAGAGGTAAACTTCTTAGAAGGTTACAAGTTTCTTTAAATTTGACAGATGTTAGGTCTATCAATGGGAAATCACTTCTTTAAGAAAGTATTTAGTGGCTTTCCTATGGAGTTTACTCTTTTTTGAGCTATTTTACAATACTTTTTATCAATTTCGAATCCAATATAATGCCTATTCGTTAATCTACAAGCAACTGCTGTTGTGCCAGAACCCATAAAGGGATCAACTACTATATCTCCAGGATGTGTAGTTAGTTCGATCAATTTAATAATTAATTTCAAAGGTTTTTGTGTCGGATGTATTCTTTCACGACCTTTAGGAGCTTGATATTTTAGAATATTATGAAAATAATTACTACTCCAATGAGCTCCAGGTCTTTTACCTACAACAATTGCTTCCCATGCATTAAGAAATCTACTTTTTGCATTTAATGGAAGAGGATCGGGCTTCTGCCAAACTAAAGCATCAATTGCTATAAATTTATTTTTTTCTAAAAAATCCCAGAAAATACCAATATCCTTTTTTGCACAAAATGAAATAAACCACCCTTTAGTTTTCTTTAAAGCAACTCCTATCCATTTTTTATTAAATTTATCCCATTTTCCAAATTCAAAATCTAATTTTGCAGTAGTTCCCAATCTTTTACCTTTACAATTTAATTTTCTGCTTATCCCATAAGGCGGATCAGCCAAAATGAGATGAACAGATCTCTCAGGCAATTTTTTTAGTCCTTTGATACAATCCATACATTGAATAGTATCAATCCACTTGTCAATCACAGAAACACCTAAATAAATTTACTAATTTTATAATTTTTAAAAGCATTTTTCACTCGTTTTTTGGCTAGATTAAAATATTTTTTATCT
>JAFCFQ010000114.1 GCA_017608545.1 Candidatus Aenigmatarchaeota archaeon | reverse complement strand
TGAAAAAGTTGTAGTTGCTGGTGGTGATGGAAGTTACAATTTCAAAGAGCTGAGAAGCTTTACAATTTATGCAGTTGCTTCAGAAGTTTTAATATACGACGAAGAATTGAAAAAAATCAAAGCTTGTGACGTTGATATCCTTTATCCTTATAGATTTACCGATGATAGATTAAGATTTTATATGCACATGTTCGAAACAAAAACATTTTTCAAAGCATTAAAAAACAATACTATCGATATATCTTTGCTTGATGGTTCATTAGTAGGAGATATAATAAGGCCTTTACCTTTTCGATTGAATCCAAGTTTAATCGTAAGAAACAAGATAAAAGAAAACTATTTGCAAAAAATCGAAGAAACAGGAGAAATTGAAATAATTTCTAAAGGGTTTTTCAAAGAAATTCAAAAAAACTTTCCAAACAATAAATTAGAGGCTCAATCTTTTTTAGAATATTTGGAGCATTTGATTTCTTTGCACAATTTGTTGAAATTCAAAGACAAAATAGTAGCAATATCAAAAACTTCAAGATCTGTTAACTATTTCAATAAAAACACGCCAGATATTGCAATCTTTGAAAGGGTTAGCAAAAACCAAGGTTATTCTCTCCCAATTTACTTATCGATAAATCAAAAGTTAAAAAGAGAATTCCCTATTTTAAACGATTTTTTCAGAGATTTAGAGTTCACGATATTTTATGCTAGATTGGAAGATAGGAAAAACGTTTTAAAGTTTGAAATTCCTAGAAGGATTAATGAAAAAGAGGTAGAAGAAATATTATCAAAAATAAAACCGATATGTGTGAACGGTTATCCTTACCTTTTGAAAAAAGCTCATAGTGATGTTGTAATACACGATTTTGATATAAAAAACATAGTTAGGATGTTTGGATTAATAGAAAAGACTGGGAGGGAGGTTTTATGATAATAGGTAGATGTATTGGTGAAACTAGTCCAACAGAAGTTGACTTCGTTTCTAAAAAAATGCCAAAAGTTGGAGAATATGTTGTTTTGGATTACGAAGGTAAAAAGGTTTTAGGAATGATTGAAGCTTTGGTCAGGGGAAGCGCTGCGATTACAGAAGATATTTTTGATCCAAAAATCGTTGAAAAAATAAAACAAATAGAAGGCGATGAATACTACATTAAGGGAACCATTAAAATTCTCGGTGATATTGAAAATTTGAAAATTCCTAGAACTCCTCCAGCTCCTGGAACGATAGTTGAAAAAGCAGATCCAGAAACTTTGAAACAAGTTTTTGGGGTTAAAGGCGTTAAAATTGGGAACTTAATAACTCAAGAAGATGTCCCTGTTTATGTTGATGTCAATAAAATAGTTAATAGGCACCTGTCAATTTTGGCTTTAACAGGTGCTGGAAAATCGAATGCTGTTGCTGTTATTTTGAATGGTTTGTTAAAGAATAATGGGACAATTTTGGTTTTCGATATGCACTCCGAATATGTAAATGCTAAATTTTCTAAAGAGGTTAAAGTGATTCCAACAAAAATAAGTCCTTTTCATTTATCTATTTCAGAAGCTGCCAAGTTAGCTAAAATTGGTGGAGATGCTTACATACAATACAGATACTTTCGAATGGCTTACAAAAAAGCTGAAAAAGATTTTATATCAAGTGGTGGAACAGGTTCTATTGAAAGATTTTTTTCTAAAATGCAAGAGGAGTTGGATGATTGTTTGAAAAATGAAAGTTTTAAAAAGGATAAAAGTAGCATAATCGCTGTTAAAAATAAGTTGGACGATTTGATAGAATATTATGGTTCCATTCTTGATATAAGAGTTTCGGATATAATTGATCAAATCGAGTTTGGGAAAGTAAATGTTGTTGATTTGGGTTTAACGGATGAAGAAGGTGCAGACGTTATTGTTAATCATTGTTTGAGAAAAATACTAGAAGGTAGAAAAAATTTTAAAAGAACGGAGAAGGGTTTAAGAGCTCCTGTATTCATTGTTATAGAAGAAGCTCATATACTCGCTCCTGCTTTTAGAAGCACTTTATCAAAGT
>JAFCFQ010000113.1 GCA_017608545.1 Candidatus Aenigmatarchaeota archaeon | reverse complement strand
TATTAAATTCAAGCCTTTCCTTTCCATCGGAGACTAAGCCAAACACTCTTTTAATTTTTTTCTTCTTCAAATTATCACCATTTCTTCTTTCTGTCAAGCCTGGTTTTGCATCTCGGACACTCTTTTGGATTTTTAACTCTCGGCTTCCATTTGTAATTGCAATTTGGACATATCATTTCATTTTTCATCTAACCACCCTTCAAATTCAAAAGTCTTTTCATTCAATATTCAATCTTTTGTAAAAGTCAAGTTTTTTCATTCTTTCATAATCTTTGATGTTCTGCTTTATCCTTTCTTTTATTTCTATAATAGATTCTGCTTTAAAATAAGGGTCTTTCATTTCTCTTTTTACTTGTTCCAACCATATTGCTTCTTCTATTTTTCTCAATGGCATATTATCACCTCTCCTTTAACCATTAAATCTCTCTTTCTTTCAACCTCCATTTCAACAATGAACAAATTAAGTTTTTATCACTTAAAACAACTTTTTCTGAAATTTTCATTTTATTCAATGTCATATTTTAATTTCCATCTTGTAATTTCCTTTTTTCTATTCCAAGCAAACCTGTCTAATGTTCCATTTTCATACAATTTTTCAATTTTTTCTTGAATTCTTTTAACCCATTCTTCTACCATTTTTCTCACCTAATATCTAACATATTGAGTGTTTCTTGAAAATATCACTTCTCTGTTTGCTCTCTCAAAGTTTATATCAAAGCTATCTAAATGAATTTCACCATATTCATTCTCCAATTCTTCAAGCAATTTTTTAACATGATTTTTATAGTTTTCCATTTAAATCATCACCTGTTATTTCTTCCTTTAGTTTTTGCAAAAGTTCAACTTGTCCTCTAAAATAGTCTGAGTATGGGTTGTCTGATAGGCACTTTTTGTTAAATTCCAATTCTTTCTCGATTTTTTGGAGGAGTTTTTCTTTTGCCCCTTCAATAGCCATGCAAGAGTTTTCAAGCATGTTGTCTATTTTTTTGTTGAATTCTCCTGTTAATTCTTGGATTGTGTCTTCAATAACTTGAATAATTGCATTAGTAGTCCAATATATTTTATTTTTATTTTTGGGCAAATTTCTTAAATCTCCACCACATAATTTTCTTAATATTTTTTGCTTGATTTTTTGAGAGTTCATTTTAATCCTAACTCCTTTAGGAATTTTTATTTCTGCTCTGGAAACAATTTTTATTGCCTTATCCAAATTATTTTTTATCCTTATTTTTGAAACGATTGGCATTTAATCACCTTAATAATAATCATAATAATAATATAGAACGTTAAATATTTAAGCTTTATCCCAAGTTTTTCCAAAAATTTTCTTTTTTCTCTTTACCATTCCAAAAAAATTTTCTATGTGTTTTCCAAAAAATTTTCCAAATACTCCGTTCCTCCAAGAAAGGAAAAAAATTGGAATTCCAAAAAATTCTGTTCCAAAAAAATTCTTTCATGCTGGTTAAGAAAGAAAAAATTGGGAATTCCTAATCCAGAAATTTTCCTTTATAAAGAAAAAAATCGGAAGTTAGAAACTGTGTATAAACTTGATGTTCCTAACTTCCTTCTCTCTTATAATATCCCTTATCAAGCTTACAAGCATTTGAAACCCAATAGAAGCAGATATAACCATGCCAAACTGTATATTATTACTGTTCAAATCAATTTGATATTGGCAACTTTCAGATTTTTCTTCTTTCTCATTTAAGCTCTTTAGGTATTCTTCTTTGAAACTATCATTTACTATCTGGTATATGGCTACCGCCTTTCCTTTTGCTCTTATGTCAATAATCGGTTTGTCAAGTTCCAAGACTAACCTTCTTACTTCGGAGTTATCAACACACAATACCAAGATGTCATAATCTTTCAAAAGTCTTTTATAATTGTCTTCGTGAACTTTTGTCGTAATGTATTTGAAGCCATATTTTTCTGATATTGCCTTTGTTTTTGGTTTTTCCAAATCATTTAAAGTATAAACTGTATATTTCAGATTTTTTGCTTCTACTGTATCAAAGTCTATA
>JAFCFQ010000112.1 GCA_017608545.1 Candidatus Aenigmatarchaeota archaeon | reverse complement strand
GAAATAGAAGAAATCTCAGAAGAAATAGAAGAAGCTCCTCAAGAAATAGAAACTCAAAATGAAACTCTAATGGAAATTCCTTTTTTCGGAGAAGTTGATGTTACAAAAATGTCTCTACCTTTACTTACAATAGTTTTGGGAGGTGCAGATGGTTTTAATCCTTGTGCTTTCTTTATATTAACATTTCTTCTCAGTATGTTGATTCATGCGGGTTCTAGAAAAAAGATATTAATAGTTGGAGGTATTTTTGTGTTTTTTTCTGGTTTAATTTATTTTCTGTTTATGTGTGCATGGTTAAATGTTTTCTTATTAGCAGGGGAAATTGCAATATTAACTTTAATTGCAGGAATAATCGCTGTGATTACTGGTTTAATAAATATTAAAGATTTCTTTTTCTTTAAAAAAGGCGTTTCTTTAACTCTTCCTACTAGACAAAGGGTAAAAATGCCTGAAAAGATCAAGAATTTGATGAGAATGGATTCATTATTATCATTGGGAATTGGAGCAAGTTTGTTTGCTATAACGGTTAATATGTATGAACTTCTTTGCACTATCGGTTTTCCTATGATTTTTACAAGGATTTTAACTTTGCATAAGCTTTCATCCATCCAATACTATCTCTACTTAATTTTTTACAATATTATTTATGTAATTCCTTTAGCTATTATAGTAATTGTTTTTGCTGTAACTTTAGGAACTAGAAAATTTGGAGTAGAACAAGTAAAAATGTTAAAACTCATATCAGGTTTTATGATACTTTTCCTTGGATTAATACTTATATTCGAACCTCATCTATTAGAAAATATTCTGATTTCTATTGGTGTTATAGTTGCTGCTGTATTAATTTCTTGGTTAATTATACTTGTAAAAAAGTATACTAGTAAAAAGAATATCAAAGAAAGCAAAAAATTAGTTTCAAGTATGGAAGATATTTCAAATGAAAAAGTTATAAATAAAGATATTTAACTTCTGCTTCTATTAATAATATGAAACTAGGCGCTAAACTTCACTTAGGCAGAGATGATTTAGATATTATTAAAAAGTTAGTAAAGATTTATGATTTCATAGAAGTTTATTATACAGAACACCATTTGTTTAATTCAACTATTAATAAGCTTTTTGATCATTGGGTTGTTCATTGTCCACATCATCATGATTCAATTAATTTAGCATTAAATAGAGGTATTAATCATGTAAAAAGCAGTATTAAATTTGCTGGAAATATCAAAGCTAGATATGCAATCGTTCATGCTGGTTTTTTACATTCTGAAAAAAATAAAAATTTTTACATTAAAAATGCAATTAAAGTTATAAAAAAATTGAATGAGTTCTCAAAAAAACATAGAGTGAAGTTATTAGTTGAAAATGTTCCTTTAAAATCTATAGCCCATATGGAGCTAGGTTCTAACGTAGAAGAAATGGAAATGATACTGAAAAAAACTGGTTGTGGTTTTTGTTTGGATTTTTCTCATGCCTATCATGCTTCCGTTTCATATAAAATAAATTATAAAAAATTCATCAAAAACATGTATAAATTAAAACCAAATATGTTTCATTTATATGATGGAATCGCAGGACAAGAAGTAGATTCTCATTTACCTCTAGGTAAAGGAAATTTAGATATACCTTTCTTTTTAAAATTTGTAAAAAATGAATTTGTAACTTTAGAGATAAGTCCTCCTACTTTAGAAAATTATTTAGATGCAATAGAGTATTTAAAGAACAAAAGGCCGTGACCGAGATTCGAACTCGGATCGAGGGCTCCACAGGCCCGCATGTTGCCATTACACCATCACGGCCATTAAATTAAATTCTCTATTTTAAACTTTTTAAAAATTTTTGGGTTATTTATTATCATTATTCTATATCAATTTGTGCTCTTTGTAATTTTCCTGAATAATCTATATAAACTGTTTTTACTTCTGAAAACTCATCTATACCAAGAATTCCACCTTCTCTAGCATTTCCTGAATGTTTTACTCCTCCAAACGGCAGATGAACTTCAGACCCAATTGTGCTTGCATTT
>JAFCFQ010000111.1 GCA_017608545.1 Candidatus Aenigmatarchaeota archaeon | reverse complement strand
TCTTATAATACAACGATTTGGTATACACCTGAAGGATATAATCATTCTTAAATCTTAATTTTCTATATTCTTAATATGGCTTATACTGGTGGTGGAGAAATCCTTACTATCGTTCAAATAGCAAATATAATTGAACCATTTGTAGTTTTATTAACTGTTTGTTTGGCTGTTATTGCCTTTACGCTAGGTAAGAAAAAATATATTTTGACACGACTTGTATTTACTATTGCTTCCATTTGTTTTGCATTTAACTTAATTGTTATTGGATTATGGCACTTCTTTAATCATCCAGAATTTGGAACTACAACCATAGTTTGGACATTTATATTTGGCTTAATTTGTATAGTTGGAGGTATTGGTAGTTTTATTTATGAAGAATTTCTTAAACGATTAAAAAGGAGATAGTATGAAAGGTGAATATAGAATAGATTGGAAATCCATTGTAGTTATTTTAATAATATTACTATTATTGGTCATTATTTTTTCAATTGCTGGTTTTGGTCCTTTTGTAAGCAAGTAAAACCTTAAAGTTCTCAAAATAAGAAGAATAGAATTAGAAAAATATAAAAACTTCAACTCTATTTATCAATTAACTTTCATTTTTGTTTTTCTATTGAAATTCTTATCATCTTCATTATCTCAGGGTTTGTCATTATAACTTTTTTGATTAAGTTTTCAGCAAATATTTCTTCTCTACTTTTTTCATCTAGAGGAGTTGCACATCTACTACAAAATCTATTGGTTGCTAAGTTGATTTCAGAACACTTAGGACATTTTATTGGCTTTAAAACATCAACAAGTTCTTTTGATTTTTTCTCTTTTAATCCTTCCTTTTTTAACATCATCTCATCAATATTCTTTGCAGATAAATGAATGTAAACTTCTGGCATTTTACTACTTGGTGTCCATCCTGCAAATTGTCTTAAAAAACTTTCAGGATATCCTTTTCTTGTTAATTCTGATAATCTTGAATGTCTAAAAAGATGTGGATGTACCTTTTTCTTTATTCCTGCTCTTTTTGCTAATTTTTGTAAAACATCATAAATACCTTTTGAAGTTAACTTTTTTCCATAGGTTCTATGAGAAAAACTGACGAAAACATTTGAATCCGGATTGTTTTTATAAGGATGATTATTCAACCATAGAATTAAAATATTTGATGAATTTATTAACCTAACTTTCCTCATACCTGTCTTTCCTGAAACAGTTAAAATTACTCCATAATCATCTGAAACGACATTTTTTATCTTTAAATTAATTATTTCTCCTATTCTACAAGCTGATTCGTATAAAGTTAAAACCAATGCTTTATCTCTAATATTATCTGAAGCATTTGCTATTTTCAAAACCTCATTTGGTGTCAAAAGCTCTTCCGGCATTTTCTTTTTTGCATTTCTAATTGAAGGTTTTATCCATTTAACAATATCTGGGTAGTCTTTATCCTCCATTTTGTAAAACCATTGAAAAAATTTCTTAAGAATAACTTTCATCAAATATTTTGTTTTTTCTGGCCTATCTTTTCTTGAAATTAGATAATTCTCGATATCTTTTTTCGTCATTTGTCTAAAGGGTTTTTTTACTTCTTTACAGAACATTTTTAGATATACAGAATATGTATTAATGGTGTTTTCTGATAAGTCTCTTAATTTATTGTATCTATTGAAGAGTTTTAATACTTCTGTTTGTTCTGGAAGAATACCATTAGAGATCACATTATTTGTATATTCTTCTATTTTTTTAGTTTCTTTTGAAACTGACCTCATATTAAACACCTTTTTTTCTTCTTTCAAATAGGCCGGTCAGTTTTGAAACCAAAACGCTTAAATATTCTAAACTTTTAAAACTAATTATTGCCCAGAAGGAAGTTCAGACATCAGATTTCAAGTCTTCGGACTTTGAATCAGTGTGCCGTCTTGTACGGCCTCAAAGAAGTCTGAACCTTGTGCTGGGCAATTTTTTTCTTTATAGTCTCATTTTTTTAAAAAGTTATGAGAAAAAAAATAAAAATTGAAAAGTTTTAAAGAAATTCTTA
>JAFCFQ010000110.1 GCA_017608545.1 Candidatus Aenigmatarchaeota archaeon | reverse complement strand
TTTAAATATTTAAGAGCTTTATGTAATGGTTTTTTAATTTTTTTAATATCCACTAAATTATCTCTTTTAAATGCATAAACTATTGGTTCGCTAACAAAATAAAAATCATACCAAAGTATTTCTGGAAACCTTTCTTCCATGACTCTAACAAATTTAGGTAATATGTTGTAATTAAAATAATTAATAACAAAACCTATCCCAACAGGTATTTTTTCTTTAATAAGATTTTTAATTCCGAGAATTGAATTTTGATAAAAATTTTTATTTCTTGCTATTTTATTCGCTAAATCCTTTGTGTGTGCATGAATAGAAACTTTAACTGAATCAACTTTTGTTTTTTTTAATTTTCTTACAAAATTTTTGTTAGCCATTTGTATACCATTTGTCTCTAAGTTTACTAAGAAATTTTTTTTCTTTGCGTATCTTACAATTTTAAAGAAATTTTTATTTAAAGTGGGCTCTCCTCCAGTCAAAATAATGCTGTTTATTCGATTCTTTTGAGAAACTGTGTTACTAATAGAATCTATTAAATTTTTTGCTTCTTCAAAAGATAATTCTTTTATTTTCAAACCTTCTTTGTAACAAAATACACATCTGTTTTGGCATTTTTGAGTTAATCTTACTACAAACACATTCATTTTTTAACTGGTGTAAATTCTTTATTTCCGCGTTTTTTGGGGTACTCTTCCCATGGTCCCTCACAAACTTTATAATATTTACAATCTTTACACTTTTCAAATTTAATTTTTCCTGCTTTTTTTCTGACTATCGTAAAATCCCTTGTCACTCTTATTTCCTTTCCTATTTTTTCTCTGATTTCTGTTTCAGGCATATAATTTTCAGAAACAAATTTTTCATAACCTTGCATCAAACAAAATGGCATTGCTTCTGCCATGCACTTCACTCCTGTTAATACACCGATATCTAAGCCCTTTTTAATATAAGGTGCGGCTAAGCTTATCCAAGGCACAATATTGTCAAAATTTTCCCAAGCATTTCCCATTGGATGAACGAATGCAAATTGGAATTGATCAACTTTTAAACTTACTAAAAGTGAAGCTATTTTTGGTAAATACCTATAATTAGGTTTTGTTACAACAGTATTTGTTATTACTCTTTGTTTTAAAGATTTTAGATTTTTTATTCCTTTGACGGTCTGTTTGAAGCTTCCTTTCGCTCTTGTTAAATAATCATGCAATTCTGCAATATGGCCATGTAAAGCAGGACTGAACTCATTTGCTCCAGCTTTAATTATTTTTTCACAAAATTTTTTCGAACAGAACATCCTTCCGTTAGTTTGAATTTGTATAACATCGAATTTCAATTTTTTTGCATACCTTACCAATTCAATAATGTCTTTTCTTATTGTTGCTTCGCCACCTGTGAAAACAATATCTTCACATGTTTTTCTTCCTTCTTCCATTTGTTTTTTCAATTCTTCTGTAGTTAAATCACCAAATTTTCTTTTGTCAGCTACAACACAAAACCTGCAATTATTGTTGCAAGTATAGCCTACTTTCAAATCTAGTTTTTTATTCATACTTTATCTTTTTTAATTTTACATTTTTAAATTTTTAGGTTTCTTTTAAGTAATTATTAAAAGTTTATTAGTTATTTAAAAATAGGTTAATTAATATAAAATGATTTAAGATTTTTTTAATGCCCAATAAACGAAAGTTTGTTAGGGGAGAAGAGAAGGAAGCAGATAATTTCTAAAGATAAAAGATAAAATATAAATCTAAAAGAAAAGTAGTTTTTTATAAAATAAGTAAAAACAAGAAAAATTTTAAATACCACCTTTCTTAATATAAAAATATGAACTTATTCAAAATAAAGAGAAAAATCAGCGATTTTTTTGGTGAAGCTAAATTTAATATAACCAAAAGTATGATTTTAACTCAAGATTGTGATATTATTCCAAATTGCAGTCTCTGTAGACCAAGCACATGTAAATCATTTAGCGATAAGAAATTGTTGTATCGGAAAATATACCTGCACTTTATGTGTAAACCACCGCAGCAGTGGCGGTTTT
>JAFCFQ010000109.1 GCA_017608545.1 Candidatus Aenigmatarchaeota archaeon | reverse complement strand
ATTTTGAGATACTTAATTTTTTAAGTTCGAAAAGTGGTAGAGCTTTGGTAAGAATAGGAATTGTTGATCCCTCAAAGAAAATATTGACTAATCCTTTTCTAAAGAATTGATTTTCAATTATCATTTTTTGTATTTTTTTATCAGTCCATTCTTCAATATTTTCTTCCTTTTTTATTTGCCATTTAGATTTATAAGTAAGTTTTTCTAATTCTTCATCATCAACTATACGGATAAAAGTAATAAGTCTTTTTAAGCTTTCATTTGAAAAACCAGTCAATGCTAATAGAGCTTTAAGTCCATTCTCTTTTTGACTAATTAAATTTTCAAATAGTTCTTTTTTTAGGCCTTTATTCTGTATTTCATTTTTTAAAACAAGTAATGTTTCTTTAATAGAGTTAACATAGGCTTCATAAGATTCTTCAAATTTTTTATTGTAAAAATAAAAAGTATTTTTAGTAATAACAATATTAAACTTTTCTTCGATATTTTTCATATTTCACCTTTTTTGAAAAAATAGTATATATTCGTCTTTCATAGTATTTCTTATTCCTTTAATAGGTTTTAAAATAGTTTTAACCAATTTTAAATTATTATTCTCACGTGCTTCTATTATTTTGTTTTCTATCCTAATACCACCTGTTTGATTTGTATTAGAACCAATTATCCTTATAAAATATTTATCTTTCTTTAAAACCCTTGAATTCTCTGGACACACCTTCTCCATATCCTTGAAATAATTTTCCAATCTTTCTGTTTTATTTTTACCAACTAATCCTATCATTTTATTTCTAATGTCATCAACATTATACCCTAAGAATTCTAATTGTGCTTCATCATTTTTAACATAATCAATTGCAAATGAATATGGTGGTGAAGTTATTACACCGTCAATTGAATTGTTTTCTAATGGAATTACAGTGGCATTAGCATTTTCTAATATAGTAACAAAACCTAATTTATCTAAATATTTTTTGGAATGTAAAATAAAATTAATAATAGTATTTTCATATCTCCTCAAAACTTTTGCAAATAATTGCCTATGACTTGATGACACTACCCTTTTTGAGTACCCCAATGAATCTAAAAAAGCAAGTAAAGCTAATTCATAAACTTTTAATTTTTCCTTATCAGTAATTTTTTTTAATTGCTCTTTTACATTAGATACATTAAAAAAATCAAATAACTGTTCTGCTTTACTTGATATTCCTCTTAATAAATTAATATCTATTAATAAACTATTGTATTTCACCTTTGTCATAAATTGACAAAAAGGACTTAAATCAATGGCATAGGAATTTAGACCCATTAATGCTGCTTCTATATTTGTGGTGCCACTACCACACATTGGATCTAAAATAATATCACCATTTTTTATTCCTATAATATTTATTAATGCTTTAATCAATTGAGGGTGAAATTTGCCACGATAAGGGAAAAGTCCATGTGTTGCATAACCAGTCGAAAATAAACCATTCTCAAAATAAGTTTTTGTACTTGCAGAACGGTTTTCTGTAAGTACACTATCATATTGATTATACATTAAAAAATGTCTTGTTAATTTTCCATCAATAGATTTAAAGTAAGCTGTTCTATTTATCAATTCTTCTCTTGATAAGCAATTATACTCAAGATAAGCTAATTCTAATTCAAATAACTCATTAACTGTCGGTAATAACTCTACCTGTTCAGGAAATAACTTTTGTTTAAGATCAGGAATATTATAAAAAGCGGTATTACTTTCTACATTACTAAATTCTATCTCATTTTTAGTTACATAGCTATAATTCATATTTATTATGGCGTTTTCCACCTAAACTCTCTCTTTTTTAATTTAATAACTTTTTACACTATTATTTTTAGTATATCAATATAAAAACATTTGTCAATAGTTTTGAGAAATAAAATACCTTATCTCACAACAACAAGGGACGAAGCATCTAATTTTAGGATATGAAATTTTTAATATAGCCGACGCCCTGTCGGCTTTGGATATATTTTCTGCTACAAGGATGTAGCAGAAAATATTTGTGCGGAAG
>JAFCFQ010000108.1 GCA_017608545.1 Candidatus Aenigmatarchaeota archaeon | reverse complement strand
ATAATTTGTGATTGGTTGTGGAATTGGTTCTTGAGTTTGAATGATCAGAAAATAAAGAGCTATGATTAAAATTATTGATGGTAATAGAATTCGTATTATTTTCCCAAAAGTTTGGATTTTCATGATAATAATGCGTTGTAAAGAATTATAAGAGAGGTCTGCTAGTGTAAACTTAAATATTTGTGTTACGAAAATATTACACATGTTACATGAATGTGACAGAATAAAGTTATTAAGTGTATTTTTTATTGAATTTTTAAAAGAATTTCATCTTAGAGAACTATCTAGGATCCTTAAATGGGGGCCTGGAAAAGTTAAGAGAAACTTAGATTATTATGTTAAAAACAAAATCATTTTAGAAGAGATAACAAGAATTGTTAATAAATATAAAGCAAACACAGAATCAGAAGAATTTAAATCACTAAAACTTCTTTACACTTTGGATGTTCTTTTAGAGTTTTCAAAGGAATTAGAAAAGAAACTTCTTTATCCAGAAGCAATCATACTTTTTGGAAGTGCAAGTAAAGGAGAGGATACTGAAAAAAGTGATTTGGATTTATGCATAATAGGAAAAGAAAAAGAAATAGATTTTAAAAGTATCGAGAAAAAGTTGAATAGAAAAGTTCATATAATTTTCTTACATCCAAAAGAGGTAGCAAAAACAAAAAGAGAATTTTTGAACAATCTCATCAATGGGATTGTTTTAAAAGGCTACCTCAAAGTGCTTTAATGAATTGGGAGGAATGTTTGGAGAACAGAATTATAATCAAAACTTTTAAAAATCTAGAATTAGCTAAATCTTTGTTTAATACAGCTTTGGATAGAAAGAAATTCATAGAAAATGTTTCTGCAAAAAACTTTGAAAGGTTTGTTGTAGAAGGTTATTATGATGTTTTAATGGAATTAAAACATTCGATTTTATCTATAAATGGATTTAAAAGTTATAATCATGAATGTTCAATAGAATTTCTTGCCGAGTTTTATTCAAAAGAATTCAATAAAAGTGAGATAAAGTTTCTTCAAAGATTAAGGATGCTTAGAAACCTAATCAAGTATGAGGGAAAAATTTCAAAAGAAGATTCAAGACATTGGATAGAAAACAGTAAAAACATTTTTAATAAATTAACAAGTGTTATACGAAGAGAAATTATTTAGAAATTTTTAAAACAGATTTCAATGCTATTGGCAATACTTTTATTCCATCATCACCGCTAAAATGTTTCATATTATGTTTAACAATTACTTCAGCATTTAATTTTTCTTTAAAGAAATTTCCGTAATGTAATGAAACGTAAGGATCGTTATCAGAGTGAATAGCAACAAATTTCTTGCAGTGAGATTTTATTTTTCCCCATTTTATTGGTGTTTTGAAAAAGCTTCGTAGCTCTTCATATCCTAGATCTGATGTAAAACCAGCAACTAGAACAACACCACCTATTTTTTGATTCTTTTTCAATGTTTCAAGGTATCTAAGAATTGCTATACAACCTAAGCTATGACCTACAAAATAACAGTTTTTATTCGGTTTTTTAACGATCTTTTCTAAGTGATTAACCCATTGTTTCATTTTTGGGTGTTTTGTATTTGGCATCGCTGGAATAAAAACAACATATCCTCTTTTTTCTAGTTCTGATTTTAACCAAGGTCTCCACCCTTCTTCAGGATAACCTTCCCAACCGTGTATCAGAAAAACTCTTTTTTGCATGATATAATTTAATAAAAAATAAAATATAAACCATTTACTTTCTTGATAAATTGAAAAGCGTTATCATAAAAGTAGAAATATAAATATTCATAATCAATAGATATTCATGCCAGAAGTTTTAACAATAGAATGTCCTTTTTGCAAAAAAGAAACAATAAAAATGATGTGAGAGCACTTATTAAAAAATACTGAAAGTAAATAAGAAAAAACATAAGAAAGAATTTTCATTTCAAATTTTATAGTCTTTTAAACTGCTAACTTAAACTAGTCCCATTTCGGATTTTAATTCAACATCTTCTTTCTGAATTTTATACAACATTTCAATTTTGTCTATAGTTATAATTTTTA
>JAFCFQ010000107.1 GCA_017608545.1 Candidatus Aenigmatarchaeota archaeon | reverse complement strand
TATATCCTATACAATTTTCAATTTTTTCAGCAAATTCTTTTATTTCTTCATGAGAAGCCATATCTTCATATTTAATTCTGTTTTGTAGTCTTGCAAATCCAACAGCCATTCCAGCCTTAACTTCAATGAAGTCTGGTGAAGCCTTTTCAATTAGTTTTGCATATTTTTCGGGTTCAAACATATTAAGATTTTTAACCATAGTTAATCTGATAACTCTTCTTGTTTCTAGATTCGCTAATAATTCTAAAGTTTGATTTAATTTTTCCCAAGCATTAGGAATTAATGGCTTTTGAACTTTTTCCATCATTTTTTTACTATTACTAGACAATGAGACATAAAGCTGAGTGGGTAAAACATTCAAATCTTCTATTTTTTCAGGAAGTGTTCCATTAGTTACTAAAAAAGTTTTCATATTTCTTTTATGAAACCCTTTTATTAATTCTGATAATTTTGGATATAATGTTGGTTCACCATCTAAAGAGATTGCAGCATGAGAAGGATTCATTGCTTCTTTTAAATGTTTTTCAGAATGAGGAACACCACCTAATCCAGATAGTAATTCCCTTTGAGCTTTTATAGTTAGATCAATAATTTCTTCAGGTTCATCAAATCCATTTTCCCATTTTGGTTTTCTTATGGAAATATCTCTCCAACAATATAGACAAGCAAGATTACAAAATGGCTGAGATGGAGTCATTTGTAAGCATCTGTGGGATTTTATTCCAATATCTCCATAAAATTTTTCTTTATAACAAAATTCTTTTTCACCTGTTCTAATAGATTTTCTAGTCCATAAACAAAGCTTTACGGCACTATGTTTGTTTTTGCCTATAATTTTGTATCCAGCTTTCTGCAATCTTTTCAAAGTTTCTTGATTTAGCATGTTCATAATTTTAAGTAGCAAGATTTAAATTATAATATGAAAAAAGGGCTTTCACCCATTGTTGCTGTAATTTTAGTTTTGTTGATAGCAATTGCTTTAACTGTTTTGGCAATGATATTTTTGCCTAAATTCACTTTCAAATTATTTCCAGAACTAGGTTTCAACGAGTCTTATTTAAGATCTAGAGGATGTTTGAGCATAGAAGATGTTAAAGGTTTGTTTGGATTTGTGACAATAAAAAATTGTGGAAAAATTGTTTTGTCAAATTTTAAATTCTTTGTTGATGGAAAATTCATTAGTAATTTAAAAATAGAAAAACTTGAGCCTTCTCAAACTGTTAGTTTTTATGATATGCCAATTCCAGGAGGCAAACATGAAATTTATGTTACAGCAGACTATGCAGAATCACCTCCTTACAAATTAGATGTTCCTTATTGGGAATGTATAGGAGGAGAACCAGTATTAACAGATGATTGGTACGTTTCTAAAAATATATCTTGTATTTGTTCTTACAATTCTACAATACCATTAAATGGAAGATTATATGTTATAGAAAATGGAAGTCTATCTTTATACAATTGTATTCTATGGCTTGGTGGATACTACAAATATATGTATGTTAGAGATAATGGTTTTTTAAATCTTACTAGATCAAAAATAACAAAACCACCAGAGTGGGGTACAGTAAATTTTGAAGATAACTCTACTATATATTTGCTTAATTCTTCTGTTAATAACCCTTCACCATCTATTCGAGATGAAACAAAAGTTACAGCGATAAATTCTGATCTTGGTCATCCATATATATATTCAAATATGCCGCACAAACTTTCAATATCAGATTTAAATGGTCGGCCATCTGGAAGTCCTATAACGAATTATTTTAAAGCTGAAAATTCCAATTTTACTGTTAACTTCACTAATGTTACCATTAGGTATGTCGGGTTTTCAATATCAGATAATAGCAACACTACGATAAATAATTCTTATTTTTATCCTTTTTATATACGCTCTGAAAATCCTCATAACTTAACTATAAGAGACATGGGTTGTTCAAGTCCCTTTGACAATTATTTTAAAGCAGAAGGTTCTGACTTTGAATTCAATGCAACAGATTTAAGCCTTTCTGGTTTGAGATTTGTATTTAATGGAGGTTCCAATAATACGATTATTGAT
>JAFCFQ010000106.1 GCA_017608545.1 Candidatus Aenigmatarchaeota archaeon | reverse complement strand
TTTTATTGGTGATAGTAAAAGTTGTGGAGATACTAATTATGATCCTATTCCTGACGTCAACAAGGATAAAACAATTAATATTTTTGACATAACCTTAATAGGCTCTAATTGTAATAATGAAACTTGGTGTTATAATGCCTTGAATGATAACACTATTCCCTGTGAATGTGGTGATACTATAGATAATGATGGTGATTCGTTTACAGACTTCCCAAATGATCCCGAATGTTTAAATCCATATGATGATGATGAAAGTTCGTAAGATGATTTAATGAAAGGAATATCATTTAGGTTAGCATTTTTAATTGTAACACTTCTAATTTTCATGTTAATTGCTATTTTGTTTTTAACAAAAGGTTTCGAATACTTATCTGACATAGGTTCACAAATATCATGTATAATAACAAAAGCTCTTCTTGGTAGTTGCTAATTCTAGCATAACTTTTAATATCAAATTAATTCAATATTAATTTATGAGAGGTATAGAAAGAGGTCTTATTGTAGGTATAATAATAGTTATTTTAGTTATTATCGTAGTTATGTATTTTATTTTACCCGTTAAAGGAACGGGAGAAAAAATGCCTACAATGAGAGATTTTTATTATTATTGTGCATTTTGGTCTCAAGATTATTATAAAGGTACAACAGCAAGATTACCAGGAGGGGGAGAAGTTGATATGAGACCATATTGCAAAATAGCAATAGGACACGATTTAACTACCCCAGAAGATTGGGAAAATTGTAGAAAAAAATGCATGGGTGCAAACATAACGACTTAAAGGTATTGTAATGAATTTAGCAATAAATAAGCTAATACTTTTTATAATAATGTTAATGGTTATAATCATAATTTTAGTTTTTTTATCTGTTCCTAACTTAGTTGTGGGACAACTTTCAGTGCAAGAGAAAATAAGGCAATGTTGCCCAGTTTATTTAGCAAATAATTGCCCAGACGATGTTGCAGGAAGCAACATAATGTGTCCTTGCAAAATTACATGTGATGCCACCGGAATATGCACGACACAATGTGATGGTTATTTAATAGATTATTTAACTGAAATAGGTTGGGATGTTGAACAACTAAAAAGATTTTGTCAGTGTAGGTGAAGAAATGTTTAGGATAGCATTTGGAGATATGATATTAGGACTTGTCATTTTCCTTATTATTGCTTTTGCTTTTCTTCATGTTTTTGGATCACCTTCTTGCGAAAGTGTTGCAAATCAAACAGCTCTTCAATTAAAATTTGCTATAGACAATGCTGCAAAAGATCAAGAAGATGGCGGCCTTCCCTACTATATAGGGGACGATGTTCCAGAAAATGAATATTACTATACTTTAGTGCCCATAAGACTATGTCAAGAACATGGAGAATATTCTTATTTTCAATCTTTTGTTGGAGGTATGCCAGAATATCAAATTTATTATGAACATTTTCCTGAGAGTGGGTGGACATGGAATGAAGCATATCCGTGGAGCGGAGGAGCAGCAGGTAGTCTCGTATTTTGGGGTGCATTGAGAGGGGTAACAACTGGTTTTAAACTAACAAAAGGTTATTTAACTTATAAATTGTTGAAACAAACAAAAATATTAGATAAATTAAAAGGGGGGCTCAAGAAAGGTGCTATAAAATTTAAAGATGTTCTTTTGAATACAAAAAAATTTCATGATGAATTAGGAGAAGCTCTTCTCGAAAAATTTATTAAAAATGGCCGACCCTTGGAAGATTTATTTGAAGATTTAAACAAAAAAGATGCACAAAAATTATTAAAATGGCTAGCTGATAATGATTATCTAAAAAAAGAAGGAGATAACATCTTTTTATTAGGAGATAGATTAGTTACAAGTAATAAAAATATGGATTTTGTTATTGGAAAATTTGATCCCACGCTCAATAACGGAAAAGGTGATGTTGTTTTTAAAAGAATTGCTTTTAAATGTGACAATTGTCCGAGCAAATTCGATGAAGAAATATTTGTTAAGAATGCTGATTGGTCTAATATTGTAGAACTAAATCCTGGAGAATCTCCGCCACCAGGTTATGTAGTACCACAAATAAAT
>JAFCFQ010000105.1 GCA_017608545.1 Candidatus Aenigmatarchaeota archaeon | reverse complement strand
CCCATTAAAGCAGAAAACCTTTTTTCTTTTACTAAATTTGGATATTTTTTGAAAACACCTTTTATTATTTTTCTTAAATCTTCTTCTGTTAAACCCTTTAAACCACTTTTTTCTATTGCTTGTTGTATAGAAACTTTATCTTTACAAACAATCTCTAGAATATCTGGAATTGCCTCTTTTGCTATTTTCTTATTCTTCACATCAGAAAATAATTCTTCAAAATGTTTTTCTGTTAAAAATTCTATTTCAAAACCTCTTCTTCTCAAATCTTTTATAATTGAAGTGAACGTATTAGCGACAACGACAGGATCATATTTTTTGTAAAATTTCTCAAACAAGTCTAAATATTCGCTTCTTAAAATTTGATTTATCATTTGCTTTGGTAAAATTTTTGAAAATTTCCTTTCTTTTTGCTCCCAAGTTTCAGGTACTTTTATTTTAGAAAGAAAATCTCTTGTTATTATTACAGTTTCCAAATCAGTTTCAGGATACATTCTTTCTCCTCCAGGCAAAGGTCTTGTAAATTCTGTTGTTCCATCCTCCTTTGCAACCCTTGTCTCTTCTTTTGGTTTTTGACCTTTTTTTATTAGTTCAAGTTGTCTTCTTATTTCATTTTCAATTACTTTTGGTATCATATCAAGCTCTTGGACACCTTTTATTTCAACTCTAGCTCCTCCAGTAATAGAAACATTAATATCTTGTCTTGTCACTCCAATCCCTCTCTGACTTTTTCCCGTCGATCTTATTATCATTCCCAGTTTCTCTGCTACTTCTTTTGCATGTTCAGGATTTTTGATATCAGGAGCAGTTCCAATTTCTATTAAAGGAATTCCTAGTCTATCTAATCGATATGTTATTTCATTCTCTTCTTGTTTTACTATACCAGCAGATTCTTCTTCTAAACAAATGTTAGTTATTCTAACTTTTCCTTGAGATGTTTCTAAGATTCCATTCACTCCTACAATTGCTGTTCTCTGAAATCCACAAGTATTGCTACCATCTATAACAGTTTTTCTCATTATATGAATCTCGTCTGGTATCTCTGCTTTTAATAATTTTGCTACTTGTAAAGCAGTTTCTAAAGCTTCTCTATTTATTGATCTCGGGGGTTCTTCATCTGTTTCTACTAAACAAGTTTCTTCAGGATAACATTGATAAAAGAAAGTTCTATCTCTTAAATACTCATACATAGCGGCAACATCCACTTGTCCCAATTCACCTGCAACAGCTCTTAATTTTCTTTTTATTAATGAGATTGGTTTTACTTCAGAAAAATTTGGCTTGCAATTACAAAAAAGTTTTGTTTTTGTATTCAAACGGTTATGAATCTCTATCCCGCACTTAAATCCTATTTTTTTATAATCAATCAAAACTTCAGGCATTTTCACACCAAGAAAGTTTCTACTTCACTCCTTCTTGTAATTTCTCCAGCAATATTTGTAAGCATCATTTTTCTTATTTCTTCAATATCTTTATAATGAGCGAGTAACCATCCTAATTTGATATAAGCAACTTCAGGTAACATATCTTCTGCAGGAATTGCTTTTGCATCATGAAATAGAATTCTTAAGTTTGTGTAAACATCAGTATTGATTCTTCCATAAATTGTTTGAGGTGCAATAACAACTGGTATTCCATCTTTTATTAATTTTTTAATGACAGGAATCCAAGATTTCTCAGCAAACGTCGGAACATGACCCATTCCCGTTCCTTCGATAACAAATCCTTTGTATCCTTTACTAACTAAAAATTCTAAAATTTCTGGTTCGCTTCCAGGGTAAGCTTTTAATAAAGCTGTTTTCGGTTCGAATTTAACATCTGCAATAACTTTTTCATCTTTTCTCTTCTTATAATTTTTATTTAAAATATCAATCTTTCCATTAGGAAAAACTTTTGCTAAAGGCATTTCATTAATACTTCTGAAAGCATCTCTTCTTGTAGAATGCATCTTTCTACATTTTACACCTCTCATAAAGTAGCAGTAATGGTCATCTGTAGTACCATGCATACAAATTCCTACCTCTCCTATATCTGAGATAGTTGTATAAGCAGAACAAATTATGTTCATAAAAGCATCACTACTACCTCTATCAGAAGATCGCTGGGCACCTGTTAAAACAA
>JAFCFQ010000007.1 GCA_017608545.1 Candidatus Aenigmatarchaeota archaeon | reverse complement strand
GACTTTTTGTTCAGCCTCTTTTGGCTTTTCCTCTTTTACTTCTTTGTGTTCTGCAGGTTTTTCTGTTTCTTTTTCTTCCTTTGGTTTTATACCTAAAATCGAAGGTATATCTCCTTCACCTCCTATAACTTTACAATTAACTTGAATGATATGTTCAGAGATCGTATTACCTCTAATATATTTTCTTTTTCTCATTCCTTTTCTTTTATATTTCTTTTTCTTTATTTTTTTAACTCCTCTGAAACCGACCCCTTTCGTTAACAAAGCTTTTTTTCTAATGGTACCTTCTAAATCAGGTCTCATGGGAAATCCATCCTTGTCACTTCCACCAGTTATTTGTAAAGTAAAACCCGTTAATCCTATTAGAGAACCGTCAAATTTATCTCCAATTTTCTTTCCTATCAAAGAAGGTACATCTTTTTCTATTTGCCAAGCTTTTTTAGATTTCGGATCACTTATAACAATTTTAAATGCCATTATTTCACCTCCCAGCTTTTGCTTGTTAGGCACATCTCCGGGTTATTAATAATCAATTTGCAATGTATTTAAAACTTTAGTTTGAAACTTTTAACGACTCTTATTCTTTCTATTGTTTCTGCCTTTCCTAGATGTAATTCATCCACATTAAATTCATAGAAAAGATTCTTATTCTTAAGCTCTTTGAATATATCTCTGAAATTTTCCTTTGTCAAGTCTTTATATGCTAAAGTTATATGTGGTGTAAATGGTCTAAACGTTCTTATTTTTCCATAAACTTTAAAACCAGAAGATAATTCTTTGTATAAATCATTTAATTTTTTAGATTTTAATACTTTCAAATAAATAGCTTTATTTTTGTAGAATCTAGCAACACCATCAACTTCAACACTAAAGGGCTTTGTGTTTTTAGAAATTTTATCAACAACTTTTTTAATTTCTTCAAAATCTTTATTCTTAACATTTTCTTGGAACGTAATTGTGATATGTGGTCCTATTTTACTTTCGAGATTATAATAAGTTTTATACTTCTTTGCTATTTCTTTTTCTATTTTCAGTATTTCATTATAAATTTTCTTTGGAGGTATTATTCCAGTCCATACTTTCATTCAATTCATTAGTTATTTTAACACTAAACAAATAAATATTTTCTATGAAGAAAAAAAGATTTTGGGAAATAGATCTTCTGAGAGGACTTGCAATAATCAAGATGATAATATTTAACTATTCTTTTGCACTTTTTTATCTTGGAATATATAACTTCAAAGAAGGAATGATGTTTCCTGGAGCAGCTGCAGCAGTTTTTATCTTTCTTGTTGGTTTATGCTTAACAATAAGCTATAGTAGAATTAAGAGAAGAAAACAAATAGAGATTTATAAAAAATTCTTTTCAAGAGGTTTGAAGATATTCGGTTATGGTATTTTAATAACAATCGTCACACTTTTAACGTTTCCAGAAGCTTTTATAGTTTTTGGGATTCTCCATTTTATAGGGGTTTCTATAATCCTTGGTCAATTCTTCCTAAAATTTAAGAAATTAAACCTTTTCTTAGGTATATTGTTTATAATTTTAGGTTTTTATCTACAAAATTTTAGATTTGATTTTTCTTGGCTTTTATGGTTAGGTTTTATCCCGAAAAATTTTTACACGTTTGATTACTTTCCTATTTTACCATGGTTCGGTTTTACTTTAATAGGAATATTTTTTGGAAACTGGTTATATAAAGATGGAAAAAGAAGATTTAATATAAGAGATTTTTCAAATTCTTCTATTGTAAAATTTTTAACATTTCTAGGAAGAAAATCATTGATAATTTATCTTATTCATCAACCTATTTTAGTAATATTTTTGCTAGTTTTAGGGTTCAAAGTTTTTTAAAAAACTTAAATATTTAATGTTTTTATTATTTTCATGGACTTAATAAGATCTCTTGAGAACTCAATTAAGAACAGAAGTCCTAAAGCTATTAAAATTATAGATAAAATATGTGAAGATAATTTAGAATATAAAAAATAGCTGAATGTTCTCCAGAAATAGGTATTAAAGCAATGATGGAAGGATTAGAAGTATCTGTTGAAGGAATAAACATCATACCATTGCAAGGTTTCGAAATTACTGCAAGGGGAACTTGTAAACATTACACTAATAGAGAAATGAGTGAAGGGATTCTTTACTCAGCAAAATTTTTCGACATCAATCAAATTTACTCAAGATACGGAAAGGTATTTGCTCCTAAATTAAAAGAATTTAAGATTTTTGCATATGGGAAAATATGGGATGGAAAACTTAGATTTGCAGAATATTCTTTTGATTGTAAGAAACCTCAGGAAAAACTTTTTTTACAGTATCCGATAATCAAAGAGATAACTATCGAAGAAATAGAAAGAATATGCAGAAGATAATAAAACTTTAATAGTTTGATATTATTTCCCTTGCTAATTCAACCTCTTCTTTCATGTTTAATTCTTGAAGAACTCTTAAATCATTTTCAGTTATAACTGTTGTTAATTCATCTCCTTCATTTATATGTCTTCCAACGATTGGACCTTCAATAGAAATAGCGACTTTATCTCCTTTAACAGCTTTTTCTAAGGTTTTATTTTCTGATTGTATTGATTTTATCTCTCCAATTTCTTTCCCATTCTTTTTTAACTTATAACCACTTTTTATTGTTCCTTCTAAAACTTCTACTCCAACAATAGCTGGTTTTGAAACTCTAAACGTGTGACCTGGGATGATTTTAATTTTAGCAGGTAAAGTTATAGTTTCTAATTTTTCTTGTTTAATCTTTTCTTTTGTTTCTTTGACAAACTCTTCATATCCTTCCTCAAGTTTGTAAATTATGTTACTTTGCAAAATCTTTATTGATTTATCTCTAGCTTCTTTTGCTGCTATCTCATCAACATCAACATTAAAAGCAATTATTAATTTTTTCAATGGGTCTTTAACAGCATCTATTTCAATGACGTCTTTTCTTAAAACTTTTCCTATTTCAGCTTTTTTAATAGAAACTTTATTTTTAAAAATACCTATTAATGCTTCTAGACTACCTAGATTATCAGCCTTAAGAATTATACCCTCTCCAGCTTTTTCAAACTCTATTTCTTCTATACTTGCTTGCAATTCTTTTTTTAATTCTTCTATTTTATTTTTATCAGAAACAAAAATTACTGGACTTCCCGCAACAACATTTTCCAAATCAGGTGCTGCAATTTTTACTCCAGCGGCTGCAGAAACATAATCAATATTTTCAAATTGCTTTTCAACTCTTATTTCTTTTAATGGCCTTGGTTTTAACAAAGCTTTAATTTTTGTAACAATTGGTTCTTTGCCCCCGATTATTATCCAATCTCCTTTTCTTATTTCCCCATCATATAAAATAACATCAATTGTTTTTCCCAATCCTCTTAACTCTTTGACTTCTAAAATAGATCCTCTACCAATTCCTTTAGTAACTTCTAGTTGTTCTTTGAGAAATGCTTGAGCTAATCCAGCCAAAACAACCAGCAATTCAGAAATACCTTCTCCTGTAATTCCTGAACATGGGACGATCGCAACTGTTTTTTTGAAATCTGTTATTCTATCAAATCTTTCAGCTTCAAAACCTCTTTCTGAAAGTTGTCCTACTAATTTATAGAATTTTTCATCAAAACTTTCTTTAACCCAATCAGGCTGTTTGTTAAAACTATCTGAAAAACATTCTCCTCGATTTTGAATCCAACCTTCTATTTTATCAATTTTTGTAGCAGCAACAAAAAATGGAGTTTTAAATTCTTTTAAAAATTGTAATGATTCATCTGTTTGTGCTTGAAAACCTTCATTAATATCAATAACAAGAATTGCTAAATCTGCAATAGAAGATCCTCTTTTTCTTATTGAAGTAAAGGCTTCATGGCCGGGTGTATCAATAAATAACAAACCAGGAATTGTTATTTTAATATTTAATTTTTCTAAAAGTGGTCCACATATTTTTTTAACAACATCGATTGGTATTTCTGTTGCTCCTATAGATTGAGTAATTCCGCCTGCCTCTTTTGCTTGAACAGCAGTTTTTCTAATCTTATCTAATAAAGTCGTTTTTCCATGATCAACATGACCAATGGTAACAACAATAGGTTGTCTAATCATAAGTATCAAGAATAATTAATTTTAGAACTTTAAAAGATTAATTACCTTTTACGAAAGTCTATAATTGTAAAAGACCCATTAGGCAAATATTTATATCTAAATTGTTTATACATTCCATTTTTTGTTTTTATAATTTCGCGTTCTCTAGCAATTTCTCCATATTCTACTAAAGACTTCAAAGAATAATCTTTAACTTTCTTTCTTATTCCTATCTCAATCTCCTTTTTTGTAAAAGTTTTTTCAGGATTTTTGTAAAATTCTTTTTCTAGAAATTCTATAATTTCAGCCTGGCCCATTCACTCACTAGAAACATCATTTTTAACAGAAATATCTTTTAAGTAAACTTCCATTTTAGAAATTTCAAATTCTTTAGCAACTTCTCCTAAAATTTGTTCTATTTGCTCAACATTATATTCTGGTGGATCATCTGATTTTCTTATTTCTTTTGCTATTTTTTCTAAAATTCCTGCAGGATCTTTGATTTTATATGCTTTTCTTAAACCATAGATTTTAACACTCATTAAGAAAAAATATTATAATCGTTAGAATATAAAATTAACCTCGACAATTTATGAAACTAGTTAATTAACGAAATTTATATTTTTTGCATTTTTCCATAAAACTTCAAAATAAGATTTAACAAAATTTATTAAAGCAGTGTTATTTGACCAAATGAATTCAGAATTATCTTGATTATCTATTCTAATACAAACCTCTTTATCATCAATCAAACAAATTCGTGGTTGAATTCCCAATTGCGCTATTCTAACTTCAACATCTTGAGATACATACCACTTTGCTCTTTCTAAGTTTAGATAATCAAGTTTTTCTATACCTAACACCTTAACTTTAACTCCTCTTCTGATAGCATTAATAATTTCATCGTCTAAAACAGAAAGCCTAGAAAAATCTTTTGTTATACCATAAGCATACTTAGAAGCTTTTTTCAACATTAATGAAATTCTTTTTAGAAATTCTTTTTTACCTTCTGATATCCATATACCTTCTTCGACTCTATAAGGAACTTTTTGTTTTTTAATTTGCTCCAAAATTTTCTTTGTTTTATTTTTTAAATTATTAAGATAATCTTCCTTTTCCTTGATTATTCTTTTCATTAAATGCATTGGTTCTAGGACTTTGAATTTTTTATGATTATTTTCTGAAGAAACTTCTATTATTGTTCTCAATTTTAATTTCTTTATGGTTTCATAAATTTTTGAATAAGGAATTTTTGTGAGTTTGCTTATTTCTGAAGCTGTTAAAGGACCTCTTGTAGTAAGTGTTAAATAAACTTTAGCTTCGTATTCACTTAAGCCAAATTCAATTAAATCATTAATTATTTTTTCATTCATATTCACACCGTTTTACAAATTGGTATAGACATAAACATTTTACTTTTTCGGGTTGATTTTTCTTCTTTCAAAATTTGATCAATCACAACAGGTAAAATTTTTTGTCTAGCGTAGAATATATTTCCTTTTCTATCACATTTGTTCCAATCAGCCAAAAGAATTCCATAATCTCCCTCTCTCACCATTCCCCAATTAATGTTACTTTTATTGTCTCCAATATTAACAGAAAACTCGCCATTTTTAAGTTCTTTTGCTATTTTAGCTCTTTCAGAATAACCATATATTCTCTTTACAAATTTTTTAAAACAACCATCTTTACCAACATTAAGTTTTGTTCCAAATAGTATAAAATTCGCATCTAATAATGGTTTTAATTTTTTTTCTACAATAGTTTTTAAAGCATAATCAGAACAACCACTAATAACAATAACTTCGTTAACAGTATCTGATATCTTATCAAATGTTTTTTTTACCGGATCTGGAACTTGTACCTTTTCTGTTACTTTTTCTAAAGCATCATAATATCTAAATTCTGGGATACCTTCTAAAGATTCAAATGCTCTTATCACACGATCTTCCCAACTACCAAATCCTGAGAGCTTGTTCACAGCGTATCTAAAAACACCAGGAAATTCTTTATCAAGTTCATGAACCGCTGCAACATCTGGATTACCGTATGGAGATTTAATGAAAGTGTCATTTAAATCTGCAAAAATTTTCCTGATTTCCATATTTACCACTTATAAATAGTTAAAACATAAACTTTAAAAAGCTTTTTCCTTTTTAAAGATTTCTTACTAATAGCATTGGTAAAAAATTAATTTATTCTGATTTGCCACATAATAGTAGTAAGAAATAAAAGCTGTTAAAGGTGATAAAATGTCATTTAAAATATATGATGTTGAAACTAACAAAGATAAAGAAATTAAAATGAGAGTTTATTTACAACCAATACAAACTCCAAAAGCTATTGGTAATTATGGTCTTTGTCCAATTTGTGAAACCAAAATTTCACTTAAAGAAATGCATGCTTTAATAAAAAGAAATTCTCCTGCTAGAATAAATGAAATAATGGGAAATCGTAAAATTGAATGTCTAGAGTGTGGAACAAAATCAAAAATAAAATATGAACCTAGAGGCGAAGGAGAAGGCATTGCTTACTTGGTTACTAGTTATAAACTCTTTGGTAAAATTCCAATACCATTTATAAAAAAGAGGACACCTCTGGGATTTAACTTCAAATAGCAAATTAAGTTCTTATTTAAGAATTTATTTTATTATTAACATCCTGGTAGATTTCACTGACAATCACCGTTAGTTACAAAGCTATAAAAACTTCTCAAATCTTAGTAACTAAAAATTTCTTCTATTACTACTTACAGTAGCTGTGCATTTTTATAAACTCAAAAACAAATTTAATTTTATGAAAGATACTGATGTTATAACACTTATACTCTTCGCAGGTTTTATTTTATCAACTGGAAAGGCGGTTCCATGAAACTATCTAAAATTGACATAATAGCAATCGTATTACTGATATATTCTATTATGCTTGTATTATATTTGCTCTTCAGTTATATTGCTCATAGTCCAGAGTTTCTAACACACGAACAATTTGCCACATCTTTAGTTGCGATTTACAGCTCGATATTTGCAAGTTTTCTTGCACTATGGATTAAGATTACAGGAAAATTAACTGATTTTGCTCAACAATTTGGCGAAATAAAAGGTGAGATAAGAGAAGTATTGTCTCAATTAAAAATATAAGAAGTAAAAGAAAGATAAATTTATGTTAATTTTCTCTGCTCAACCCAATCTTTAACTTCTCCAGTTAAAACATACTTTGCTTTTTTCAATTCTTCTATATTTTTAGAACCCGTCAAGAACATTGCAAACTTTAATTCTTTTTGTAAGTTATCAATATATTTTTCCACACCTTGCTTTCCTTTTTTCTTTAAAATTCTTAAAAATGGTAAAGCTATTCCACATATATCTGCTCCCAAGGCAATTGATTTTGCGATATCAACTCCAGACCTTATTCCTCCTGTTGCAATTAATGGTAATCCAACCCTTGATTCTAAAATTGATATAGGTGTCGGTATTCCCCAACTTTTAAAATTATTATAATCTTTTCCAGATCTCAAACCATCAATAATTATCCAATTTGTTCCTCCAAATCCTCCAACATCTATTGCTTTTACGCCTATCTCTTTTAGCTTTGATGCGACTTCCTTACTGATACCGAAACCCACTTCTTTCCCAATAACAGGATATTCTAGATTTTTACATAATTCCTTTAATGAAGGTATTAAATTTTTAAAGTCAAGATCTCCTTCTTTTTGGAAAATTTCTTGAGCAGGATTTAAGTGAACGCATAATGCATCTGCCTCAACAAAATCTAATGCCTTTTTGATTTTATTCATGGTAAACTTTTTTATTTGAGTTATTCCTATGTTGCCAAATAACAAGGTATTTGGTGCTATATCTCTCACATAATAAGTATCTTTTAATCTTGGATTCTCTATCATTGCTCTTTGAGAACCCAAAGAAAATCCAATTCCCTTTTTTTCAGCTATTTCTGCTAAGTCTTTATTTATTTTTTTTGATTCTTCTGTGCCCCCTGTTATTGCAGCTATTATTAAAGGTAATTTGAGTTTTTTTCCTAAGAATTCTGTTGATGTATCTATTTCTTTTAGATCTAATTCTGGTAAAGATTTGTGAATTAGAAATACTTCTTCAAAACCTGTTTTTTGAGTTTCAACGTTTTCTTCTATACAAATTTTTAAATGGTCTTTTTTTCTTTGTTCTGTTAGCATACTAGTAATATTATTTAAGTATCATATATAAATCTAGTAATTTTGTATTGAAAATTTTAACTATAATTCTAAACCAGGTAAACAATCTTCTGTTGTAGTATTTTTACAAATTGAAAATCTATGAGGATATATCATACAAGGTTTGTTTTTATTTGTAAATTCTTCAGCATTTGCTAAAAATATACAAGGATAATAAGGTACCATACAACTATCAAATCCTGGCTTTTTTGTATCACATTTTATGTATTTCGTACCAAACTTATCAATAGCTATAAATTCATTACTCTCAACGATTTCTTTAATAAAATTTCTATATTCGGGATGAAAGTCAGACAAATTATTTTTTACTATTTTTCTAAACTTTTTTATCTCTGTTTCCTCTATTGGTAATCCAGGTTTTGGAAAATAACAACACTCACTTAAACAATCTATAGCACACACTTTTTTACTATAAAAACCCATAATTTTCACTACTAAATAGTAATTTATACATCTTTTTATACTTTTCTTTTTATTAGAATGTGTTAATAAAATGATTTCAATAACTCATAACTTTATTATTGTTCCTAACCCTTTTTCTCCCAATAAAGCTCTTTTAAGATAACCTTCTTTTTCTCCATTTATTATTTCGGCTTCGACCCCTTCTTTTACTAATTCGAACATTTTATCAACCTTATGAAGCATTCCACCAGTAACATCAATTCCTACACTTCCTCCAAGAGATTTTCTGATATCTAGATAATTTTTTGAATTTATTTCTGGTATTAATTTTGCACCTGAATATTTCATAGGATCTTTATCAAAAACGCCATCTACAATTCCAGCAAGAATTATTCTTTTTACTTTGAATCTTCTTGATAAATAATTTAATATTTCTTCTGTAGAGATTATAGAACAGCCCTTTCTAGTATCTATAAGTACATCTCCATATATAACAGGAAGCATATTATATTTTAATATATTTTCTAAAGGATCTAAATACCAATATTTGATTATACCTCCTTCTGATATTGAAGCTGCAGAAGGTTGAATAGAAATAGCATTTTCACCTATCTCTATTAAAGATTTCACAATAATTCTATTTAGATTTGACGCTGCATCTTGGACTGTAGATATTCCTTTATAACTTTCTTTATCTATTATTCCTAAATCTGTTCTATAATCTTTTGCAGGTTTGTGAGGAAAAGAACCTCCACCATGACCTATGATTATTTTTATCTTTTTTTCTTCTCTAGCTTCATGAATTTCTTTTGCTAATCTTTTAATGACATCTAATCTAGGAGTAAATGGTTTGGTTTTATCAGTAATAAGACTTCCACCAAGCTTAACTAAGGTTAAATCTTTCATAATATTTAACTATCTATTTTTTAATTTAAAACTTCAATATTTTTAATCCATTAGAGCTCGTAAATTTGCTTCTTTCCATTCATTGTATACAGTCTCTCTTTTTGTATCACTTTCAGGTAGATTGTTGTATTCTACTGCCTTTCTTCTTACATCCCACTCATAGCTACCTATAGGAAAAGGGTTTACGGGTAATTTTTTTGGTAATTTTTTTCTTTTCATATTTTTCACCTTATATCTTCCTTTCAATCAAATAGTAAGCAAAGGCTCTTAACTTATTTTTGGCGTCTGACTCTGGAAGCATTTTTTCAATTCCTTCCCAAGCTTCTTTTACCATATTCCTCGCCTTTTCTTTTGCATACTGTATAGAACCATATTTTTTTATTATTTCTATAGCTTCATCTCTCAATTTTTGATCTTCTATATGCATATTGAGAATCTCTATTAACCTTTTCTTATCTTTTTCATTTGCTTTCTGTAGAGTATGTATAACTGGTAAACTTCTCTTTCCTTCTGTTATATCTTCTCCTAAGCCGCCTTTACCTTTTGCAAATTCTTTTCCACTTAAATTTAAAATATCATCTTGGATTTGAAATGCAATACCAATTGTTTCTGCAAATTTTCCAATTTTTTCAATTTCCTCATCATTTTTTCCAGCAACAACAGCTGCTATTTTAGCTGATAATCTTGCTATACAACCCGTTTTATTAGAACACATCTCTAAATATTCGTCTTCTGTTATATCATTCGCATTTGCCAAACCTTTATGCCATGCTATGTCTGTTGCTTGGCCAAGATGAATATTTATCATTTCTCTTGAATAAATATCATAAATTTTTAGTAACGTCTCAGAATCAAATTTTTCTTTATTCTTTATCAAAGGTAATAAAGACAAATAATAAAGGGCATTGCCTGCATTAACTGCTATATCTTCTCCAAATATTAAATGTAATGCTGGCTTTTTTCTTCTTTCCTTACTCATATCTTCTATATCATCTATGATTATACTTCCTTCATGCAATAATTCTGGTAATAAAACTAGATCTAAAAATTTTTCTGGATTAGCTCCTAAAGCCTCTGAAATTAGTAAAAATAATACTGGTCGCCATCTTTTTCCTCCCCTATCTAAAAAATCCCAAATAGGTTCTGATATTGCTTTATTAGCTGCTTCAACATTATATTCATAACTAGGTTCACCAAAAGTAAATTTTAAAGAATCTTTATCAAATTTTCTTGGAATATATTTTTCAATAATTTTATCTATGGTAGGTTTTTTTCTTCAAGGAATTTTTTTATATCAATTTCAGACATTT
>JAFCFQ010000104.1 GCA_017608545.1 Candidatus Aenigmatarchaeota archaeon | reverse complement strand
TAGCATTAGAAATTCTTATATCTTCTTTATTCCTTATAGTTATTTCTCCAGAATAAGCTGTTAAAATTAAAACCATTAAAAGAACTATTGAAAATATTAAAATGTATTCAAATGCCGTCTGACCTTTCATAGTTAAGAATTGTTAAACCTTTAAGAAAAAGGTTACTTATTTAGTTAAAAATATAATTTATTATATGACTTTCATGAAAAATCCTTGGTTGTATTTGAAAAGAGAAATAGCAAGAGTGTTAGAGGTTGATATAAAAGAAATAGAAGAACCAGAAAAATATGGTGATTTTGCTTATGCTTGTTTTTCTCTTTCTAAAAAATTAAAAAAAGATCCTAAAGAAGTTGCCAAAGAATTATCCAAAAAATTAAAAGTAAAATTTATTGAAAAAATAGGGGCCATAGGCCCTTACCTAAATTTTTATGTTGATTGGAAAGAATTTGGACAAGAATTGTTAAAAAATATAAACGAAAAGTATGGAGGCTTTTTAGTAAAAGGTAAAAAAGCTTTGATTGAGCACACTAGCATAAATCCTAATGCTTCTCCTCATGTTGGTAGAGCGAGAAATGCTATTATTGGAGATTCATTAGCTAGATTAATTAAATTTTTGGGTTATGAAACAGAGGTTCATTACCTTGTTAATGATGTTGGAAAACAAATAGCTATTCTTGTTTATGGTGCTATGAGTAAAAATATTGAAAAATTAAAGTTTGAAGAGTTACTTGAAATATATGTAAAAATGAGTAAAAAAGTAGAAGAAAATCCTGAACATGAGAAAAAAGTTTTTGAACTTCTTTCAAAATTCGAAAAAGGAGACAAAGAAACTATGAATTTGTTTAAAAAGATAGTTTCTTTGTGTGTTGATGGTCAGAAAAGAATATTAGCAGAATTAGGAATAAAGTATGATTATTTTGATTATGAAAGTGAATACATAATTAATAAAAGAACAGAAGAAGTTCTGAAAATGTTAGAAAAAACTGGAAGGTTATTTACAGATGATAATGGAAGAAAAGTTCTTGATTTGAAAGGTTTTGATATACCAATGGAATCTCCTGCTTTTGTTTTGTTGAGGTCAGATGGAACAAGCTTATATGAGCTAAGGGATATAGCTTACACAATAGATAAAATTAAAAAAGCAAAAGATCTCAATATAGTTGTTTTGGGAGAAGATCATAAGCTTTATTTCAAACAATTATCAGCTACTTTAAAAATTTTAGGATATGAGACTCCTAGAGTTGTTCACTATTCTTTTGTTTTATTACCTACAGGAAAAATGAGCACAAGAAAAGGAGAACTAGTTTTACTAGAAGACTTTATAAAAGAAGCTTATGAAAAAGCTATGAAAGAAATTGAGAAAAGGTATCCAGAATTACCAAAAAATGAAAAAGAAACAAGAGCAAAAAAAGTTGCGGTTGGAGCTGTTAGATACAGTATAATAAAAGTTAGTCCTGAAAAAAATGTAATGTTTAATTGGGAAGAAGTTTTGAGATTCGATGGTAATACAGGTCCTTATCTTCAATATACTTATGCAAGAGCAAATTCTATTTTAAAGAAAGCAAAAGTAAGAGATTTTGAAGCAAAATACTTAGAAAGTGAAATTGAAAAAGAAATTTTGAAGTTATTGTCAAAATACCCAGAAGTTTTAGATAGAACACTTAATGATTTAAAACCAAATTATGTAGCAAACTATTTGTACGAGTTGTCAAATTCTTTTAACAAATTCTATCAGTCTTTGCCTGTTTTGAAATCTGAAGAAAAAATAAGAAATGCAAGATTAAAACTTGTGGAATCAGTAAAGTTTGTTTTAGAGAGTGGTTTAAATATTTTAGGCATACCTATTTTAGAAGAAATGTAAATTAAGAAAATTTTAGCAAAGATTGAACTTTTTCTATAGAACTATAAACATTGTTGAGATTTATTCCTATTATTGGAACTTGAAAATTCCTTTTCTGCATCTCTTTTTCAATTTCTTCTATTAGAATTCCTTTCCCAGGAACATTCTTTCTTCCATTTTGTATTTGGTGAACACCACAAGTAGTAGAAAGTTCCACACCTAAAACACCAACTACATCGTAATCGTTTCTGAGATAATCTTCTATCTGCTTTATAAGCTTAACAGAT
>JAFCFQ010000103.1 GCA_017608545.1 Candidatus Aenigmatarchaeota archaeon | reverse complement strand
CATTCGGAAATCCTTCAGATATAGAAGGTAAAACCAAAAGATTGATAAGATTATATAACTTTTCGATTTCATTAATAGACGGCAATAACTGGCAATACTTCTGCAAACCTTCATTTACAATAAACTGCTCTACTTTTCTTCTGTATACGGGTGAAGCCGTCTGACCTACAAATATGACCTTTGTAAAGGTTGGGAGCATTCTTTTATCTTTTAATAACTTTAAAGCTTTGAGTAAGCATAGTTGATTCTTCTGTGACGAAAATCTTGCTATGACTCCAATAAGAAAATCTTTTTTACATAGATTCAACCGACACCTTATCTCATTGATACCATGATCAAGTCTTTTGAAACGGTGAATATCGACCCCGTTAGAAACAAGAACAATTTTCTCTTGGGGTACTCCCACTTTGCTAACAAGTTGGTCCTTGGTCTCTGGAGAATTTACAATGATAATTTTACTCCACGGATGAAGTATTTTTTCCCAAAAAAGCCAAACAGGGGGCATTGGTAATCTTATAGAGGTAATTATTATTTGACGAGGCATCAAGATAGAAACAACTCTTATGAAGAAATTCGCCATATTAAGAGTAGAATGAACAATATCCACTCTTAACTTTCTTAACAACAGAATTAGTCTCCATAAAGCAACAAGAACCCCAACTTTCCCCAGAGGCTTATTTAGAAAGACAATTTTTATGTTTAGCTTATAAATTTCTTTATAAAAAATCTGGTTTTTCCCATATATTAGCGCTAAAATAGGTTCGAATTTTTCTTTATCAAGTTTCTTAAGTAGCTCTACTAATTGGCGCTCTGCTCCGCCAGCATTTAGCGTAGGAATCAAATAAAGAACTCTAATTTTATTGTTCATTTTGAATAAATTTATTTATTAAAACGCCTAATCTCTGAATTAATTTCTTTTTTTTAAACAATAATTTTTTATAACAATTTGCTCCAAATAAGGAAATAAATAGATTAAAATAGTTTCTCACATAATATGGTGCAATTTTAATAGATTCTGTAAAATATTTTCTTGCTATTTTCATGTTATTTTCTAATACATACATGGTTCCAATTGTTCTTATTTTTTTGGTGTAAATTATTGGAAATTTCTTATACCAGAATTGATGTTTCTCTAATAAATGTTCTAACTCTCTAATCTTATCTAAATAGCTGATACTTCTCGTAATATTCTTTCCATGAATATAATGTTTAACCAAAGGCTTATCTATAAAATCAAAACTATATTTTTTAGCGAGTCTAATCCACATGTCCCAGTCATCCGATACTTTAAAGTTCTCATCAAATAAACCAATTTCTTTTATAACCGATCTTTTTATAATCACACTGCTGGAGCTATGAATAAAACATTCCTTTAGCAATCTTTTTAAAGTATTTCTTGTTTTTGAAATTTTATATGACCTAATGATTTTATTATTGTCTACATCCAAAACATTACATCCAACAAAACCTAAATTTTTTCTATCAGAGTTTCTAAATAATTCTATCTGTCTTTCTAGTTTTTCCGGCAGCCATTCGTCATCATGATCTAAAAAGGCAATGTATTCTCCCTTTGCATGTTTTATTCCGGTATTTTTAGGTTTTGCTGGCCCACCAGAGTTTTCTTGCCAAATGTATTTTATTCTCGGATCTTGCCTTTGAAATTGTTCAACAACTTTTTTTGTATTATCAGTTGAACCGTCATCAACGATAATTAATTCAAAATCTTTAAAAGTTTGATTTAAAACACTTTGGATAGCTCGGGACAATAAGTCTGCTTGATTATAAGTTGGGATAATAACTGAAACTTTAGAATTGCCCATTTTTTCTTGGGTTTTATTATCTCTTTCCCCCTCTTTTTGTCAAGTGCTCCATTTTTGAAAAAAATTTAAGATACCTGAGTGAGCTCCTCTTACCAATTTCAATTGGTCGGAATTTACACCACACATAATATACTACCAAGTTGAGTCTAACTATATCATAATAATAGCTTACTCCAGACTTTCCAAAATTTATTAAAGATTCCTTTAATTAGTTTTGTCACTCTCATTCTATTTGATAACCTACGTATTTCTTTATTAGGAAGTACAAAATTTATAGCATTTTGACATTCTCTTTCACTTACTTGAATTTCTAAAAAATCTACTATTTCTTGCACCCATTTTTGAGGATAAGTAGT
>JAFCFQ010000102.1 GCA_017608545.1 Candidatus Aenigmatarchaeota archaeon | reverse complement strand
TCTATACAGCCACGCTGCATTAAGAATTGTACCTAATTTAACTTGTTTACAAGAGTTTTCAATTAAATCTTGATAATCTAAATAGCTACTGGGCGGAATACCTTCTTCTATGAACTTTACATATTCAAAAATTCTATCTGATAGTTGTAATTGGAGATTTTTATTTACTTTTTGTCTCACTAATTGTCTTGCTTTCTCAAGTGCTGGTTCTAGTGCTGTAAAAATACTTCCAGCTAGTGTAAGTTTATTCTTGTGACATAACTCTTTTACTGAGTTTTTCCATAATTTAATGGCATTATTTAACTTTTCAGCTACTTCTGATCTGTTTTGGTTTTTTAAGAAAAAGTCCTCGTGATTATATTCCTTTAAGGTGTCTAGTATATTCTTAAATCGAAAGATTAAAGGGGGATGGGTAGAAGTAGGTTGTTCGAATTTAATAAGTGAGCTACTAAATTCAGCTAGGGCAAAGAAACTAGCTGGACCGAAAAGACAAATAGATACAATATCAGCAACATATTCTTCGAAAAAACGTTCTAAGTCTCTTCGACTAATTTCTAATTTAAATTGAAGAGTTTCCTCAAGCACTTCTGACTTAATATTTTCATAGTCGCTAACAAGATGTCCTAATTCGTGTCCTATGTTTGCATGAGAGAGAAGATTATTTTTCAATATATCTGGGAAAGCTATTATTACAAAGAATTTAGGATACTTATCAAATAAATCTGGGGAGAAAAACTGGGAATATCGAGGATCTTCTAAATATTTAAAAACATTAAAGTAAGAATAATTGCATATATAACTTGGATAAATAATGACAGTACTATCTGGAGCGAGTTCTTGAGCAAGATGTTCCATAGGTAATGAAATAGTTGCTGGATTACGAACAGTTCTTGAAAATTCCACAGAAGATAAGAGAAAGTAAAATTCTGCAAGAACACTGGATAGAGATTGTATTCTATTAAAGAGCCCTTCATAGACCTCATTTTTCTTGGTTTTCACGAAAATCCAATTACATTCTATTAGGGCTTTACGAATTGATAAAGTAAGATCAGAAAGTAGATTAATAAAAACTGGAGGAGCTTTTGAAGCGTATGGGATGCTTCTCAACTCCTCCAGTCTCTCTTGGAATTGTAAGCTTCTTTCCAAGGTATGATTAATTAATCGCTGGACACAATGTTCCCATTCCATTTTTATACCTTGTTACTTATTACATTCTCTCTAAAGAAGCACGAGAGCTTATCGGGGTTTCTAGATAACTATAATAATTCTTCCTGAGTTCAGCAAGAATGACCTTAAGGAGTCTTACAGTTTTATCTATATCCTCTGGAGAAACTTCTTTTCCTTCTATTATTTTTTGAAACAACCTAATTGAAGATGGTAAAATTTTTGGAATTTCCTCAGTCCTTTCGACAGCGACCGAGAGCTCACGAAAAGCCGTATCAGCTGCGATAGCTTCTTCAGTTAAACTCAATTTTCCCGTCTCCTGGTTCTCTTTATAATTTTCGAAACCTTTCATAGCTTTGAAAAAATAATCCTTTGCTAAAATAAGAAAATGTTTTTTTCTCTCAACTTCTTCTTTCATCCCATTTTTGTAAAGTAAGAGCAACAGGTTAATTTCACTCAAGAACATCTCTAAATTTAATTGTTCTAATATTCTTGCTTGAATAGATCCATTCATACTTTTCCTCCTTCGGTACTTAACAGATACTTCATTCTCCTCGTTTTAAATAATTTTTAGATTTTCTATGTATTGTTATAGAACCACCTCCTTTTTTATTTTTTAATGAAGTGCCTTTCACGAAATTCGGAAAGGCTTGCCAGCTCTTGTTTTTAACGACTTGCCTTTTTAGGCTTCACCTCCACTTCGTATAACCCTCATTAGATGGGCATTTCAGAGGTTAAGTTTTTGAAAATCTTTAAAATTCTAGCCCCTCTTGAGGGGGTGGAGGTGAAATTTTTCTTCTCCTTTATTTTGTGAAACCCTTCTTTTTTTAAAGTCAAAAAATCTCAGTTTCTTTCTCCTCATCTGAAAATTAGAAACCCTCAATTTCACCTCCACCCTCTTTTAGGCTATAAGTAAAGTGAAGGTGAAATCATCACCTTTCACAAAACTTTTGAGGAGAATTAGAATGAGTCATGTTGATCCCAACCAAAAGATTTTCTTGTCAGCAGAGTATCTTTTTGATGTTAAAAGTTTTTCTGAACTTGAGACCTTATTCAGCTA
>JAFCFQ010000101.1 GCA_017608545.1 Candidatus Aenigmatarchaeota archaeon | reverse complement strand
TCCTGCCCAAACTTTGGCTTCTCCTGGAATTTCTTCTATTGCTTTTGTTTTCTTTGTTAATGATAAATCACCGACTTTTTCACCACTAGTTTCGCACTCTTCTGCAGACATGTTTAATTGTTTACATTCTGTGAAATTTGGAATCGTGTATATGTCTGCTGTTGCTGTTTCATTAGAAACTTCAATGTTCGTTAAGAGATAATTCGTTTTTCCTATTCTTATTCTTCCTTTTTTAACTATTCTTCCTTCTGACTCTATCGCAGCTCTTATTTCTTCTCTTACACTTGACCAATCTGTTCTATTAGAAGTTGAAAGTATGTTTCTTATTCTGTCTTTTGGCAATATTCTTACGTTAACTATATGCCACTTAGCAGTTATGTAAGTATCACCTGTAAACCCTATGCCATATCCATGAATAACTTGATGAAAATATCTTTTTAACATTGTTTTGAATGCAGTCCTTTCCATAGCTTTTATCACTGGAAATCTCCTAGCAAAAGCTATTGATACTGAAATGCTAACCATTAGAATTATTACAACTAAAGCCAACATTTTTTTCATATTTATCACTCTAGTAAATTATATTTGGAAATATAAAAAGATTGTTTATGTTTTCTAATAACAAAACTCATACTTAATATCATAATTCTGAATTATTTCGATTATTCTCTGTTTTAATTTATCATAGTAATCATTTTTAGAAAATAAAACTTTCTTCCATTTCTTAACTAAATTTGGATAATTCATTTCTAAAACATTTTTAATTTTCTCCCAATGTTCCTGACTTTTTATATTCAACTTATCAATAAGAATATAATCTGGCCTTACTAATGAAAATCTACTAATCGTTTTTTCAAGATTTAAATCGCTTATGAAAGGTAATAAAGGTCCAAAAAATATGTAAGTTTTTATTCCAGAAATTTTTAGATAACTTAATGTTTCTAACCTCTCTTCAGGTGAAGATGAGTTTGGTTCAAAAATTTTAACAGTATCCTCATCTAAAGTTGTTATAGTTAACCCAATTTCACATTTCATTTTTTTAAACAAGTCCAAATCTCTTAAAACTAAAGAAGATTTAGTTAAAACTGAAACAAAATGTTTAGTATCTTTCAATTTTTCAAGTATTCTTCTTGTTATTTTATATTTTTTCTCTAAAGGTTGGTAAGGGTCTGTAACACTGCTAATCAAAATGTTTCCTTTTTTCTTTTTCCTCATTTCTTTTGTTAAAACTTCAGGTGCATTGATTTTCACATCAACAAAATTTCCCCATTTTCTTTTTTCTCTGATTATAAACGGTGCGTAACAATATAAACAGGAATGCTCACAACCTTTGTAAGGATTTATGGAATAATCGATATCATAAAGTCCTGATTTACTCAATATTGTTCTACACTTTATTTCTTTTACTAACATAAAATCAATTAAAAATCCGAATTATATAAATTACTACTGAAGGTGGTAAATGAAACTTATATTTGATAATATTATTAGAAATATAAATGGAAATAAGACTTAAAGATGTATTAAGAAATAATTTTAGATTTCTAATTGAAAGTGAATTTAGATTAGAATTGTTTAGAAGGGCTATTGAAAAAGAAGGTATGATAAAGAATTTAACAAAAAAGTTAAGATGCCATAGAGATTCTATTAGGAATATGAAAAATGGGAAAACAAAATTTATTAAATGGCAAATAGTAAAGAAACTGATTGAAATTACTGGAATCTCTGAAGAAGAATTAGAACCTTATATTTTAGCAGTAAAAGCTGGAAAATCTGGCAGGACAAACGAAGTAAAATTTCCTATTAAAGAATCTCTAGAATTAGCTTTACTAGTTGCTAAAGGTATGGGAGATGGGACCATTGAGAAAAATTTTAGATTTAGCTACTGGAACAAAGAAAAAGATTTAATAAATGAATTTTGTGAGCTTGTAACTAAGACAATAGGCAAATCCAAAGTAACTATAAATGAACTAGAAGATGGGAGGATACAAGCAAAGTGTAACCCTTTCGTTGGTTTAATTGCTTACTTAAATGGTGTTCCTATAGGTAATAAAACTCTACAAGATTTTGATATTCCAAGCTGGATTAAAAATGGTTCCAAGGAAATAAAAGCTTCATTTATCAGAGGATTATTTGACGATGAGGCTCATATACAATTTGATAAAAAATGTAGAGCAAGGAGAATAATCATAGCCCAAGGAAAATGGGCTAAAAAGTTAAAATCT
>JAFCFQ010000100.1 GCA_017608545.1 Candidatus Aenigmatarchaeota archaeon | reverse complement strand
TTCTTAAGTATAAGGTAATTATATAAACATTTCACTCTTATCTGAAATATGGAGAATAATCATCCAAAACCCATGAGTTTGAGGGAACAAAGAATTCAGAAAATAACTCATTTGTATTATTCTCGTCATGACATTCAAAAGAATATTTTTGAATTTTCAAAAAATAGAGAGGTTGTTCCGAGTTATATGATGAAGTGTTTTGGCAAGCGTCCAGATTCTTTGCAATATGAAAGAGATATTTTTGAATTAGCAAAAAAAGGGGCTACTTCTTTTCACTGTAGCGAGGAACTTTGGTCAAATCCATTAAACCTTTCAACTGGAATGAATGAAAAACAATTGGCTGATTTGCGAATTGGTTGGGATTTGCTGATTGATATAGATAGTAAATATTTTGATTATAGTAAGGTAGCCGCGCAAGTTATAATAGATTTATTGAAATTTCATGGCATTAAGAATATAGGAGTAAAATTCAGTGGGAGTAAAGGTTTACATCTTCTGATTCCGTGGAAGGCTTTTCCAAAAGAAATCAATAAAATAAAGACATCAAACATGTTTCCAAAATGGCCAAGAATAATAGTAAAATACATAATGGAAAAAATAAAACCAAGATTAATTGAAAGAATTACTGAATTATCTCAACCTAACAAATATGTTAAAGATTTCCATGCTTCTGAACAGGTTATGCCTGATTTGATTCTGGTTTCTCCACGACATCTTTTCAGAGCTCCATACAGTTTGCACGAAAAAACAGCTTTAGCAAGCGTTGTTTTAACTCCTGATGAAATTTCAGATTTCCAACTAAAAGATGCTGACCCTTTAAAAGTTGAGATTAAAAGTTTTGTTCCTGATGTAAGAGAAGAAGAGGCAAAAGAGCTTTTAATACAGGCTTTGGATTGGCATAAAGAAAACAACAATGATGAAAAAGAATACACTAAAGGTGATTTTAAACCAATTAAATTTACTAATTTATCAGAGAAAGAATTTCCTCCTTGTATACAAAAAATCTTAAAAGGAATCAGAGATGGAAGAAAAAGAGCTCTCTTTATTTTAATTAACTTTTTTAGAAGTATTAGCATGGATAAAGATGAATTAGAGAAAAGAATTTACGACTGGAATAAAAAAAATAAAATCCCATTGAAAGAAGGATATATAAAAAGCCAGCTTTCTTGGACTTATAGAAATAAAATTGTTCTTCCTCCGAATTATGACAAGGATTATTACAAAGGAATAGGCATTATACCAACAGAAGAGGAATTAAGATATAAAAATCCTGTTAGTTATATGGTCAAAAAAAATTTTAATAAACAGAAAAATCTCAAAAATAAAGATAATTTTAAAAACCAGAGTTCCTTTGTTTGAGTATGAAAAAGGAGAGTGTATTGTTTGGAATTTTAATTTTCATATTTCTGGCATCTTTATTTTTTGTTGCATCTCAGGAAGATGTAACCTGTGATGAGGATTGTAAAGTTGATAAGGCATACTCTTGTATTGAAGAAAAAGCAAAAGATTGTTCTAAGCTTTCAACTGAAGAAAAAATTTTTTCATTATGGGCTACAGGCAAATGTAAGGATGAACTCCTCGCAGATTCAAATAATAATGAATGTTGGCCCAAGGAAAGCTGTGAAATAAAAACAACTGCTCAAGCAATTTTGGCATTAAAAAATATAGGAACTTCAACAACTGAATCTGAATCCTGGCTTTTATCTAAGAATCAATCTACATTAGATTTAATCTGGTATTTGCAGATTGATAGTGCAGAAGAGACAACATGTACTATTTCTTATTCTGGAGCATCATACACTGTGGAGATTGGGACAGATAAGAAAATCAGCTCTAATGCAGGAAACTGTTTAGGATTAGCACAAGATGGTTACTGGTTAAGAGTTTCTTCTGCATGTTATGACAAAGAATTCTCAATATCGTGTGACAAGTCTTTTGTAACATCTTTATTATATCAAACCCAAAACTCTCCAATTTATGTTTCAGAGACAACAAACTCTGCTTCAGCAGGAGGAACACTAACAGAAAAAATTAATTCATTTTGTTTTGGGAAAGAGGATTGCGATTATGAGGGAAGTTTATGGGCTGCTTTGGCTTTAGATTCTTCTGGACAAGATGTCTCTGCTTTTCTTCCTTATTTAATCACTATGGCTGATACAAATGAAAAATATCTTCCTGAAGCATTTTTATATATGCTGACAGGAGAATTTAGAAGTGAGTTACTTGCAAAACAGAAAAACGTCA
>JAFCFQ010000099.1 GCA_017608545.1 Candidatus Aenigmatarchaeota archaeon | reverse complement strand
TTTTTCTATAACTCTCTGATGAATTGTCGGGTCTCCTTTTGCGTGGTGTTTAAGATGACAACCCTGACAAATAGAAATTCCATTTTCCATATCGTATCTTAAAACCGAATAATTACCCTTGGGGAAAAAATGATGGACTTGGACAGCTGGCTTTCCGCAAATCTCGCATATGGGATTTTTTTCTATTAAGATTTGAAACCAAAGTCTATCTGCTTTTTTTCTTAGTCTTTTAATTTTTGTGTTTTGAACTGACATAGGTTTGTTTCTTAATTATTATTTTATTACCGATTTTTTTGTCTGGAACTATTTTACCTATAATGGGGATTTTTAGTTTCTTTTGGTTTTTCATAGGTTTGTTTAGTTCCTATTTATTTTTTTATAAATATATTCAGCTTCATCTCTATAAACTCCCCACACTTTTACTAATCGCCAACCTAACTTTTTAAGGTCTTCATTTCTTAATCTTTCTGCTAATTGTTTAATTTTCTCTTCTTTCTTCATAATTGTTTTTAATTTAGTTGAGTTAGAGTAGTATTTCTTGGGCTAATCTTTTTTTGGCGATATTGAAATATTTTTTATCTATTTCAATTCCGATGTATTTGCGATTTAATTCCTTGCAAGCAACACAAGTTGTTCCGCTTCCCATAAAGGGATCTAATACTAAATCGTTTTTATTTGAATGGATTAACACTAATTTTTTAATAAGCTCAAGTGGTTTTTGGGTTGGATGTTGCCATCTTTCATTTCCTCCCAAAATAGGATATTCAAATATGTTTTTCATTTCTTGTTGGGTAATAAAGTTAAAAGTAAATGGCACTTTTTTTTCATTATATCTTGCGAACCAAATTATATTTTCATGTGCTGAGCGATAATTCTTTTTTCTAATTTGCGGTATCGGATTGCTTTTAATCCAAATAATCTGGGACTTAAAATGAAAATTATTATCTATTGCTGGCTTATAATAGTGGTATGCCCATTCTTGAGCTCCAAAAATTATCAATGTCCCAGTCTCTTTTAACAATCTATCAAACTCTGAGAATAATATCTTGCTCATTTTGTGAATATCAAATTGTTCTTTTTTGTCCCACTTAAATCTTTCTTCATAATGAAAACACTTGCCTTTATCCCAATATTTTCTATTTTTTTCACCACCATCATGTAAAACTCTTTGCCCCTTTTTAGTTTTCAATACAAGATTTTTATATTTTGAAATATCTATATTATATGGCGGGTCGGTAAGAATAGTGTCAATAGAATTGGCGGGAAGTTTTTTCATCTCTTCCAAGCAATCTCCGCAGATTATTTTGTTGATAAAGTCATCAGGATATTTTAGTTTCCTTTCTTTTTTCATAAATTTATTTGGTTTTTGGAGTTGAATTAACAAATTTGGTCAATTTCAAATGTTGGATTTTCGCCTCTCGTTTTAATTTTGACTTTCCAATAACAACCACTATCTGCTACTTTAACACTTTCAACCTCAGGTTTATTATCTCCATTATCTTTAATATAAAATTCTATGTAATTTCTCTTTTCTTTTTTCATAATTGTTTTTGGGTTAGTTGAGACAATTGTTAATTTTTCTTTAACAACCAATTTATCCCATCCGAAATTGTTTCAAAATGCTTTGAGCACCAGCCACTTTTGATTGGAACTTCAAAAATATAATTATTTTCTTTGTTCTTGTTAATTCGCACAAATGAATAAACTAAAAGTGCTAATTCAAGTTTTTCATCAATAGATAAATTTAATTTTTCTAAAAGAATTTCTAAAATTTTATTATATCTACATTTTTCTTCATTGTCCCATTTTCTTTCCGCTTGTAATTCTTTTAATTCTTTTTCTAATTCTTCTTTTTTCATAGTTTTAGTTAGTTAATTATTATCTGCTGATGTTAGTTGTTTTGGCTGTTCGCCCCCAACCAGTTTCTCAAGCTCCATTCCCTGAAAGATGTCTTTTAGAAGTCGGACTTCCTCATAGCGTTTTCCGTTCTTAAATCTTTCTTCAACAACTATGCGTTCTCGGTCTTCAACTATGCCAGCAATAAATCTTCCGCTCACGAAGCCACGCTTAAACTTGGCTAATTTCTCGCTTTTATGGGCTTGTAATGCTTTTGGGATTTCGTCAGCGTCAATCTGGATGTCAAATCCCACGCTCGTTTTTAGCAAATAGCCCCTCTTTACTTTTGCCTCTACCATAAAATGTCATTAGATTTTTTATTTTTATTGTAATAAATCTTTAATTGAGCCAGTTTTTCTTTTAG
>JAFCFQ010000098.1 GCA_017608545.1 Candidatus Aenigmatarchaeota archaeon | reverse complement strand
AATAATTTTTCTGTTGCTTGCCTAAGATTATTTCCTGCCATTTTCCTTTCTTCTAAAATTCCACTCGCATAGTCTTTAGCATATTGAAGAAGTATTTTTAGCGGACCTTCTTTTAATTCTATCCTTGGACCAGCTTCATCACCTTGGGTAAATTCATATTCTAATAAGTTCTCTTTACCGAATCTGATCTCTATGTCTTCTCTAAATTTACTTGAATGAGTGAGAATTATAATCTGCTTAGTTTCCGATTTTTCTTTTAAAATATCAATTAATTGATTTGTATGATCATCATCCATAGATTGAACAGGATCATCTAACATTACAAATCCCCATTCTGGATTATAATCTACTCTCTGAGGGAAATATAAACTTAATCCTAAACTGTTCATGTGAGCCTCGCTAAAACAAGTAACAGGATTTATCTCTTTTCCAAAAGCCTCTGCTTCTAACTTCGCTTGCCTTCTTACCCCTGAAGTTGGTGCTATTCTTTTAAATTGTATAGGCTCTTCAGGATTGAGTTTATTGTAATAATACTGGATATCTTTTGAAAGTTCTTCTAACAACTCTCCCGCTTTCCTTTTCTCAAATTGTTCTAACTTTGCAATGGTATCATTGATTAAGTCTATTTTAGTCTTATATGAAACAGCAATTTTTAAATATCTAATCTTCTTGAGTAACTTTAGTAGATCATTGAATAGTTGATATTTTTCTTTTTCCCCAGGAGTTAACTCTCGTGCCTTTGAAACTAAACTATCTTTTACTTTTTTCACCGATTCAATTACTTCGAAAATCATTTTAAATAATTCTTTTAAGTGCTTGTCTAAGATAGAAATCTTATTGTTTAAGAGATCTTCATCGTAACCTTCACGTTTAGAGAGAATATCTAAAATTTCATCAAGCTCAGATAAGGTTTGATCTCTTAATGTTTCAATCTCAGGATACTTATCTATTACTTTTTTTAATTGCTGCAATTCCAATTTATAAATTTCCTCTTTTTTTAGTTCATCAATGGCTCTGGAGATATTACTTTTGTTTTTAATAAATGAGTTAACCTTTGAAATTACGTTCTTTTTGATTTTAAGAGTACTTAGGTTCTTCTCAAATTCTTCTAAAGATTTTAAAATTTCTTTATTCTCTTCTAATTCTTTTTGTATTGATTTTCTTTTTTCTTCTGTTAGTGTATTTTCTCCACAGAAAGGACACTTGGGTGGTTGTGATAAAGTGATCCCCAATTCTAAAAACTTCAAATAGTTTTTATCTACTTCTTTTAACCTTTCAATGTAAGATTTGGCCTTATAACAAAGCTCGATTATCTCGTTAGGTTCAGCTTCTTCAAAGGGGGAATAAATGTCTAAAAACTCTAATCCTTTAGGTTTTTTGACCTTCCTTAAAATTTCATTTTGCTTTTGTTCCAATACAACTTCAGCTTTTTTTAGATCATCAAGTTTAACAGATACTATTTTGCTTATTTCGCTGAGAAGTAGAGAAATAGCCTTTTTATAATCAAAAGATTCTTTTTCAACCATAGCTGAAAATTCCGGTAAATGCGATTTCATAGGCAAAAGAACAGAATTTCTTTCTCCCTTAGCTTCCTGATAATCGGGATCATTCTCAAATTTATTACTTAATCTCATTAATTCTTCCCTAAACTTACCAAAAATCTCTATACCTAAAATTTTAGAGATTTCTTCCCACCGGTCCTTAGGTTCAGTATCAACAAACTTTTTTATCTCACCCTGAGATAAAATCGGTTTAGCACTTTTCTCTAAGTTAATATTTAAAGATGAAAGGTTTTCTACCTCTTCATCGTTTATGTAATACTTAAAACCTGTAACCCCGATTAATTCTTTTTTAATTTTTATCTCTTTTCCCTGTAAAATTACAATCACTTCTACAAAAGGGTTTTCTTCTCCCTCATAATGTATATTTCGGAGATAATTTGTCATATACTCACTTTTACAAGAAGAACGTTCTCTTCTTGATATGTCTCCCCAGAATAACCACTCTAATGCTTCTACCAAGCTACTCTTACCTGTTCCATTAAGACCATAGATTAACACTACATTATTATCCAAAGATATTGTTTGTTTCTTATTGAATCCTCTAAAACCACAAATTGTAATTTCTTTAAGTTTCATCTTCTTTCTCCTCTTTGGAAATTAACTCTTTTATGAAACTCTCCACATCTTCAATTGAAAACTTTTCCAAATATTTTTCTACAATGTTTTGTTGTAGAGGGTTTTCTAAGGTCTTAGCGAATTCTTCTAAA
>JAFCFQ010000097.1 GCA_017608545.1 Candidatus Aenigmatarchaeota archaeon | reverse complement strand
TGAAGTTTCCAAAGCTTTTTTGAATCTTAAAGTTTGGCAAAGCAATTTTTATGGAAAAATGATGATACTAGTTAATGGAAAAGAGGTTTATTCAGATTATCCTCCTGTTGGTGAGCAATTAATTGGGTTTGATTCAAGCATTTTAAAAGAAAATAATATTTTAGAAGTAAAAGCAGAAAGTTCTGGTTGGAAAATTTGGGCTCCAACTGTTTATGTTTTTGAATTAGATGTTATTGCTGATTATACTGGTAAAAGAACTAAAAGTTTTAATTTTGAATTAAGTGATTTAGAAACAGAATACATGAATAGAGCGAGAATTGTTGTTTTTGGTGACAGAAGAGGAAATGGAAATCTTGATATTATAATAAATGGAGTAAAAGTTTATAGCGGGATAACAACTATTTACAAGGATTTTCCAACTAATGTTCTTAAAACTGGAGAAAATACGATTGAATTTTCCACAGAACCTAATACAACTTATGATATTTCTTCTGCTCAAGTGATATTATTCTTTGGATAATATAGAATTTCTATATTGTTATATGGAAACAAAAAAATTAGTTGAATTCTTAAAGAAACAGAAATATATTAAACTTGCATATCTTTTTGGCTCTTATGCTAAAGGTGAAGAAGGGCTTTTGAGTGATGTAGATATAGCTATTTTTTTAGATGAAAAACTAAATAAGTCAGAAAGATTTAATTTAAAGTTAAAACTGATAAGTAAAATTTCTGCAATTTTAGGAATTAAAGAAGCAGATAAACTTGATGTAGTAGTTATGAATGATGCACCTTTTTACTCAATTTTAACATAATAAAAGAAGGAAAAATTTTGGTTTGTAAAAATAAGAATTTTAAGGTCAAGATAGAGTTTAAAATATTGTCAAGATATCTTGATGAAGAAGCTGAAATAGATTTAGAAGAGTTATACAAAAATTTACAAAATCTTAGAGATTTTGATGAATTTGCTAAACATATTGCTAAATACCTTGAGAAAAAATAGAAGAATTGTTTTCTTGGAAGAAATTTCTTAATAAGTTAATATGTAAATTTTAACAAATTCTCTTTAGATTTTATACTAGTTCGAAAAACCAAAAGTTATATCTATACCTTCAAAAATAATTACAGGGGCTACTATGGCAACTGAAGAAAAAAAGGATTATAAAAAATTATTTGATTACATTACTAGGCAGGCCACTAAAGGTTCTGAAATGCATCAGTATATGCTTCAAAAAGTAAAAGAGTATCTAGCTCAAGGAATAGATTTTGACACAGCAGTTAGAAAAGCTATGAGTGGTGGACACATAAGATATGCAAGAAAGAGACAAAAACAAGCAGAAGCGGCAGGTGAAGCTGAAAAAGTCAGTTTTTTTAAAAAAATGAGAGGTCATGCATTAACAAAAACTCAAAAAGGACAAGAAATATCTTATGTATCTGCAAAACCATCTGCAACAACTCAGCCTTCAGGAGAAAAATTTCCATGTAAAAATTGTGGTTATCCTATAACTGATTATCCTTGTCCTAAATGTAAATTTGATCCTAGACCACGAAAAAAAGTAAAATCTTTATCAGAAGTGGCAGGAAAAAGAGCTCATAGTAAAATTTATGAAATTTTTATTTTTGAAATAGCAGGAATATTATGTTTGTTTATTCCTCCAATTTTCATGATACCTCCACTAACGTACTTAGCGATTGCATTAATGGTTTTTATTCCTGCTTATGTTGCACTTCCTGGCCAGAGTCAAATTGTTAGCACGATTAAAGAAGGAGAGGCCATCAGTTTGATGAGTCCGCATACAGGATTCTTATTATCAAAGTCTATTATGAAAATTTTCGCTTTTGGTTTAATAATTTATCAATTTTTCCTTACTTTTACTATATTTCGTTTAGCTTGTGTAGCAATTGCTTTTCTATTTTATTTTTCCTTGCCTACACACTATAAAACTAGCCAGCCTTACAAGTTCGTAGAAGCATGGTTTAGAATGGGTCTTGGAGCTTACATAGCAATAATTCTTGGTATCACTTTTGGTGGTTTTGGACCTGGCAATTTAGGAGGAGCATTTGTATTAGTTGGTTTAGCATTCTTTTTCACTTTTCCTGTACATATTGAGGAGGAAGAAGAAAATAGATTGATAAAAATAGAAGTTTTAAGAGATTTAACAAAAACTAAAGGTTGGATGGTTCTAGATAGGTTTTTATTTGCAGTTCTTATGATAGGAGCAATCTTTGCATTTTCAATGTCAATAGGTTGGGGAACTGATATAAACCATCTCATA
>JAFCFQ010000096.1 GCA_017608545.1 Candidatus Aenigmatarchaeota archaeon | reverse complement strand
TTGGACACACAAATTTCCTGAATTAGTTGAAGGAATGAAGAATTTAAACGGAACTTTTGACGGAGAGTTATTTTGTGGAAGTTTTACTGAAACTGAAAGGCGTGTTCATTTAGAAAATAAATTAAAAATTGATTATTTAAGCAAGAATAAACCTGCTACTTATTTTGTGTTTGATTATATTGATTATGCAAATGAACCATATTTTAAACGACTTTTAAGATTAAACCATATTCTCTTTCCTGATTGTGTTAAAGTTATAGAAACTACAAAAGATGGGATTTTGATGTGGGAGAAAATCAAAAGACACAATTTAGAGGGAATAGTGATTAAGAACCCTGATAGCAAATATTTAGATTTTTGTAAGACAAGAACTTGGAATTGGTTGAAAATAAAATATGTTAAATCAGCAGATTTAGAATTTACTCACTATACAATAAATCCTGCTGGTATTAGATTAGATAATGAACAGGGAATTGCTGTGCAGTGTTCTGGTAGCCAGCATAAAGCAGTAAAGAGTATGATTGATAAAACAGGAAGTGCGACTTGTGAAATTGAATATTTAAACAAGACAGAAAGTGGAGTTTATCGTATGCCAACATTCAAAACTTTGAAAGGAGGTGAAAATGGCAAAAGAAACTAAAAAAGAAAACAGTTTTAAGTTTGTGACAGAAACCGAAAGAGAAGTTGCAGTTTGTATTGCTATTCAAAAATTAGGTAAAGCATCGGTTCAAGAAATTTATGACAAAATTGAATCTTGGAATGGTAAACTTACAGAAAAGCAAATAGAAAAATGCGCAGAAAATCTTAGAGCAAGAGATTTGTTTTCAATAGATTTGAGTGAAAAAGATAAACATGGAATTTCAATTAAACGCTATCTTATGAAAAAGATTAAATTGGCAATTCCTGAAATTGCACAGATTAAAGATATTGTAGATGATCCTTCAATTATTCCTTTAAAAGATGAACTTGATAGATGCAAGAAGACAAGGAAAAAAGGTTTGAAGTCTTTTGATTACTATAAAGTTGAAGTTCTTTTTGAAGTTGAAGGAGAAATACAAGGTTTTGTGCCAGATGAAAAAGGAGTTTTGGTTCATTATAGAAAGGGTAAAGAAATTGTGTTGTATCAATATCATTTCAAAAACTGGTTAAGAACAAATCTTCCTTTAATAAACAGAGCAAGTTCTTCAATAGGAGACATACGCTTTTATGAGGGCAAAATAGATTTGAATAATTGCAAAACAAAAATTTGTGAAAAATTTGTTACAAATGTTGAAAGTGGTTTTAATAGTTCAAGAGGAACTGGCGGAAGAGGCACAAGAAAAGCAGAGTGTCTTACTAAAGGTATGAAAATAATCACACAATTCAGTTTTCCAAGAGAATTAATTTCTCCTGAGAAAATACAGAAAGCATTTGAAGTTATATGTGAAAATGCAACAAGTTTTGGAGGCAACCATAAACTCTCAACTGGCAGATTAGTAAATCCAAAAGTTGAGATTCTTGAACAAGCCATCTGGATTGATGATTAACACAAAGCAATAGCATTACAAAGCAATGCAGAACAAAACAGATTAGAACATCTCACTCCAATTCAGGACAAAACATTTCAAAACATTGCCAGCAAAATAGTGCATTTCAATGCATTCCAAGATACAACATATTAAAACAGAGCAAAGCAATCCACGATAGTTCATGGCAAAATAAGACAGGACAAACCATGACAGGACAAACCATTTCATTTCAGGACAGGACAGAATAAAACATCTCAGGACAGAATATGACAAAACAGGACAAAACAAATCATGGCAGAACAAAACAAATATAAAGAGGACTTAAAGAAAATCTAAACTTTAAAATGGAAATAATTAAACTAAACGGCAAAGAATATATCTCAAAGGAAGAATACGATAAACTAAACTCAAAAAAGGAAAAAGAAGATTTTAGTATTGTTGAACCTTGTAATGTAATGGCTATCGTTAGAGTAACCGAAGAAGGAAAAAACTATAAAACTTCTTTGAAAAATTTGGAATTTCCAAAGGCAAATAAATGCAAGGTTTTCCAAGATTTAAATAATAAAGAACAACTTGAATTATTTGTTAAAAATGAAAGATTCGGAAAAATCACAACAGAATTTTACGAACAAGCAGTTGAAGTAACTAAACTTTGGAATAATTTAAATAAATCAGAAATAAGTGTTTATGCCAAAGAAAAAGACAATGTTGTTTTAATAACAGACGGAAGTTCTTTAGGGTTTATTTTAGCACCACGAATAAACGAAGATTAATTTT
>JAFCFQ010000095.1 GCA_017608545.1 Candidatus Aenigmatarchaeota archaeon | reverse complement strand
GAAAGAATTGGGAAATAGATATGGAAGATGAATGCCATTTAATAAACCCCTGCACATTAACAACCGGTAATATAAGCTGGATAGGATCTTTTGGTTTTTTTAATTGTTCGGCAAATTTAAATTTCACAAATAGAGACGCACCTCCAAGCGGAACAATTTTTTATTTTAGTTCAGGGTGTGAATTAATTAGATTAATTGTTATTCCTTTTATTCCAATAAGAATATTTAAAAGAAAAAGGAGATTTATAAAATAATGGAAATAAAAACAGAACACTATAATGGATCAGATTGCACAGGAAATAGTGGGGGATCTAACAGAACTTTAACAATTTCCAATACAGGAATAACAACAGATAATGGATTTTTAGTGTATGTTTCAGGACTTGCATTGGCACTTACAAGCGAATATACTGTAGACCATAATTCAGCAAGCACAGTTATAACATTTATTAATCCTTTATGGAATGACCAGACAATTGTAGTTCAATATACACAACAGATTTCAGGAATTGGAAGTCAAGCAGATTCAGATGATTTTATTAATGGACCTTTGGCAGATTTTGGAGTCACAGTTACAAGAACACCAGTCACAGTAACAACAGACTTTCATGGAAATAAGACCTACACTGACGGAACAAATGAAGATTTAGAAGTTGTTTTTGAAAATCCAAATACAAGATATATATTGGATAAGCCAGGCCTTACAAAAAATTATGATGCAAGAATGTTTACAAAACATGATGCCTCAATTCAGAAATATGATAAGATCACCTATGATTCTAAAGTTTATAGAGTAGACACAATAAGTATAAGAAATTTTAACGGAAATAGTATTTTCAAGACAGTCACCTTATTTTATATTGACAATGAATGAAATAGTTGAAAAACTAGAAAAGGCTTTGCCAGAAATAGCCAGAAGAATTCAAAACGAATTAACACTTGCTGCACCAGTAGACGCTGGAAGATTAAGGAATTCTATTAAAGTAAAAGCAGAAGGAAACAGTTTAGTTATTTGGATGGTTGGTTATGGAAAGTTTGTAGAATTTGGAACTCCTCCTCATGTCATTACTCCTGAAAACAAAAAAGCATTAAAGTTTGAGGTTGGAAGAATTGAAAGATTAAAAGGCAAAAAGAAAGGAAAAAAGGAGGTTATTGTTAAAAAAGTAAAACACCCAGGAACAAGACCAAATCCTTTTATAAGAAATATTTTACAAAATAAACTTAAAAAAATCATAATTGAAGAAATCATGAAACAATAATCTTTATATAGTTTAATGATTTTAAAAAAATAAGCCAAGAGGCAGGAGAAAGTCAAGTGACATTAGATATACAAAAAATAAAGCAAGAGCAAGTAGTTTTTTTAAGAAATCAAAATATTTTTACAACTACTCAACGAGGAGTAACAACCACCAATGCAACAGGAAATCTTTCTGCTGAAGATACAATAACAATTGCAAAAACAAATGTTAAAAATATTAGAAGTATTACAGTTGACGCAGTTTCTAAATCTTTAGGCACAGATTATACAGTAGATTATAACCACGCAAACGGGTGTGTAATTACATTTGGATCAAACCAAACAGGAGATTATAATGTTTCTTATGATTACGGAACAGACAAAATATACCCCGATTTTCCAAGAGATGATTTAAGCATAAATTCTTATCCTAGAATAGCTTTAGATATCTTAAATGTGAGTATGGATGCTTTTGGAGTTGGAGGATCAAAGTTTATTTCTAATGTGGCCTTTACAATAGTGATTTATGATAAAAACACAGATAATCTTGACGGATATATTCAAGCAATTAAAAATGCCTATGTTTCTAATGCAAAGAATTTTTATTATTTGAAATTTATCAAACCAACAGGAATAGGACCTACAATTAACAGTCCAGAGAAACAAAATGAAATTATGCAAAAAAACATAGATTTATTAGGAATGTTTGAAGTAGATTAAAATGGATAATAAAAAACTTAAAAAAATCAACACAGACTTAGCAGCAGGCCATATTTCAGAAAAAGAGGCAGAATTACTTAAAAAAGAGAAAAAAGGCGATTCTGACAAGCCTGTGCAAGAAAAACAGGTATCTAAGAAGAAGCCTAAACCTAATACTCGTAAGAGATTAACTAAATCAAGGGAGGTTAAATAATGGCGCAAAACTACATAAGTGGTGGAGAATCTGTTTGTTTATATGCATTTGAGGATCCAGATGGATGGACAAAGACTCCTGCATCTCATACAGAATCTGATGAAACATATATGCCTTTTGGTCATGGAGTAGAAGTAACAATTACCCGAAACAACAATGCTGAAAGAG
>JAFCFQ010000094.1 GCA_017608545.1 Candidatus Aenigmatarchaeota archaeon | reverse complement strand
ATGATAATTGGAATTATTCAGATACGTATAGTTTTGTTACAACAGCATGTCCATCATTCATAGTAACATTACCAAATAATGTAAATTATGAATCTTCAACTTCTGGTGGCACAACAGCAGATGAAGAATTCAACTCGACAACCTCAAACGATAAAAACGTGACTGTTTGGGTGAGAGGAACTATATACCGACAAAATTCAACATACATTGGTGATGCAACTAATCTTGCAAATTTCAGAATTAATAACACTGGAAACGTTAATGAGAACATAACTATGTGTATAAATGAAAGCTTACCTTCCTCAAAAATAGTTCTTTGGGGAACAAGGAATGAAAATCCATATGATGCTAGTGCAACAATTATTCCAAATTGCTCAGAAGGAGCTTGGATTGCAAATAGTTCTTTACCGATGAACACTATGGATGAGTTTTGGATATGGGCAAACTTTACTGAAGTTTCGATCTATGATGCCACTCAAAGAAAATTGTACATCAATGCCACAGAGTCAGGAGCATAATTTGGTAAAGTTTGTAGTATAATGCAAAAATTTATTAAAAAGTTTGCAGTATTTTATATAGATACAGAGGAAATAATTTATTATTATTGATTTTGTTGTTAGAAAAATGAAATTAAAAATCTCATTCAAGTTTGTTGAAATGTTGAAGATGAAAGTTTAAAAACCACCAAAATTATATTTATATATAATAATAGTTAATTCTTAATATGATACTACCTATAAATAAAAAATTGAAAAAAAGGAGACATAAAATCATAGCATTAGCACAGGATTTATTAGTTTTGGAAATATACAATAACTTCTCTAAAACAATAATTCATGGCGGCACTGCAATATGGAGATGTTACGGAAGCAACAGATTTTCTGAAGATATTGATGTATACCTTCCTTTAACTTTAAAAAGAGTTAATGAAGAGAAATTCTTGAATGGTTTAAGAGAAAAAGGTTTTGTTGTTGAAAAATTCAAAAGAACAAATAACTCCATTTTTGGGAAATTCTCTTATTTAACTGTCGTAATAAGATATGAAGTTGTGTTTAAGAACGTTAAAAAATTTATAACAAAACCTTTTGAAATGAGTGATGGAACATCTATTCTAGTAAACATACTACCGCCTGAAGAAATTATAATAGAAAAAATTTCTGCTTACCTTAAGAGAAAAAAAGTCAGAGATTTATATGACATTTTCTTCCTTTTAAGATTCGTCGAAAATAAAAAGAAGGTTAAAAAACATTTGATAAAATTTTTAAGAGAATTTAAAAAACCAATAGATGAAAAAGAGCTAAAAGTATTGATAATTTCTGGAAGCGTTCCAAGTGTTAAAAGTATGTTAGAAACGGTGAAAAAATGGGTAAAATAATACATTTAGACAAAATAAGAAAATTTGCGAAAATCACGCCAGTTTTTAGAAAAAAAGATGTTGATCTCATTGTAAAGAACAAAAGCTATAGTGGTGTAATACTTCACAACCTTTTTAAAAGGGGTGAAATAAAAAGGGTTACAAAAAGCTGGTACACTATTCACGAAGATCCGATCGTTTCTGTATTTTGCTTTAAGCCAGCTTACATAGGTTTGCAAGAAGCTTTGAGCTTTCATGAACTTTGGGAACAAGAAACAAATGTTGTTATAGTTACGACCAGAAAAGTGAGAACCGGCACTAGAAAAATCTTAGGTAGCAACGTGATATTTCATAGAATAAAGAAAGAATACTTCTTTGGTTTTGACTACATAAAATATGAAAAATTTTTTATTCCAATTTCTGATAAAGAAAAGACTTTAATAGACTTGATTTACTTTAATGAAATCCCTGAGAAAAAGATTTTAAAAGAAATTAGAAAAAAGATAAATGAGAAAAAAATGAGAAAATACTTAAGTGTTTATCCAATTAAATTTAGAAAAAAATTATGGAATTTGTTAGAATAGAAAAATATATATGTAAGAAGTATTTATAAAATAAAGAGGAAAATATTGAAAAATTGAAAAAATAAGGAGATAAAATGGTGAAAAAATCTAGTAAAAAGTGGTTAATTGCTATTGTTCTAATTGTAATCATTGCAGTTGCAGTTGGCATTTATTTCAATATATTTTCTATACCAACAGGTTTGATAGCAACAAGTGAAAGTCCTAAAACTGAAACCACTCCAGAAAAAAAGCAGCCAACGTTCACTGTTACTGGAGATGAAATTATTGCAAAAGAATTAACAGAAACCCTTCCATATTATGAAGCTGTAGATTTAGAACCTGGAAGATATGTTATAGATTTTAGATCGGATAAGCCAGTTTGGATATTTGTCTATAATGAAGAACGTTTCG
>JAFCFQ010000093.1 GCA_017608545.1 Candidatus Aenigmatarchaeota archaeon | reverse complement strand
TTAGCAATTTCGGTTGTAATGGAAGAATATGGAGAAGAGGATGAAAAAGATAGAGAAGAAGCACAAGAAGGGAGTTGTTGATTCCCTTTCATTTTTCTATTTTTAAAACTCCTAGTTCTTCACATATCTCTAGAATTGCCCAACTCCAAACAATGCTTTCAAAAGCCTTAATAAAATCTTTTTGGTTTAAAAAATGCTTAGAATCAGCAATATATGCTTTCATGTTTGTAAGCATTTCCTCTCCTTTATCATTAACAATTTCTATTTTATCAACTAAAGGCTCAATTTTCTTCAACATTTTCAAAGTTTCTTCTCTTAATTTCTCCATTAAATCACCTCTAAAAAATCTTTTTCTCTGAAATGTAATCTACCAGGAATTATTAAAACAGCTGGATTTTCAATTTCTTTCATTTTTAGACTTCTAACACTATCATAATAAATTTTGGAGTTTCCTCCAGCATTAGAAAAAGCAATTAATTGATCCGTTTCTTTAACTATTTTTTTCTTTAAAAGCAATTTTAATGCATCAGAAACTTTCATGTAAATATTATTTTCTTTATCTAAATCTAATAACAACAAAGTATGCAAACCTAATTTTTTATTTTTTTTAATAGTGTTTTTAACGTTTTTCAATTTTCCACTTAATGGTATTGTTGCTGTTTTACCAAATTTGTATAGTTGTAAACCAACTTCGCCTATAGCAGAAAATATTGAAGCATTGTGAATTATTTTTACAGGAATTTTTCTTCTTTTTGCTTCATAAACAATATCTATATGTGTGGTAGCAGCTAAAGGATCTCCTGGAACAAATAAAGCAACATCATTTTCTTTCGCTTTTTCAATGAATAATTCTAAGTTTTCTTCCAAGTCTTTTCTTTTTAATTTTTTGATTTCTTTTCCTATGATTTTTTCCAAGTTTTCTAAAGAACCTTTCCAAATAGAAGTGTACAGTTCGATAAAACATTCACATTTTTTTGCAATTTCTATTCCTTTTAATGTTAAGTCCTTTTCATCTCTTAATCCTAAACCTATTAGATAGAGCATAAACTAATTTAGAGAGTTTTATTTAAATTTCTTTTTTATTCTTATTAAGCCTGCTTCTAATCTAACAAATTTGATGCTTTTTTTGTTGTAGTCGTTTAAGTTTATTTTTAATTTTTTTGCAATATTTTTTACTATTGGTAAAGGTTCTGGATTTGCTTTTTTCCAAAACGGTCTTAACTCTCTTAAAAATATGTTCGTTGTTACAGGTCCGACTCCATAAAATTCAAGAACTTTTTCTTCAAGATCTTTTGAATTCTTAGCTTTTTTATGCAAGTTGTTTAAATCTCCATTGTATTTTTTTAGCAAAGTTTTGCAATTTCTTAAAATTTGTGTAGAAGTTTTCCCATCGTACCTAACATACCCTCCTTCTCTCATTATTGGGTTAACCAAAAAATCCCAGCCAACATCCAAAATTTTTTTTGGATGCAAAATTTTGTATTTTTTAAAAATTTTGTAAGTATTTTTTGCAATTTTTTCGCTTATTCTTGCACCGAACAGAATGCTTGCTAAAAACCATTTGAAAATCTCTTTAGGCTTTTTACTTTTAAGATCGATTCCTAATTCTTCAGAATAAAGTTTTGATTTTTCAAGTTTTATCTTCATAAAATAAATTTAGTTAAAATAAATTAAATATATGAGAATAGCTTACGACATAATTGGAAGCAAGGAAAAGGCAGTCGCCTTGATAGGAGTCAATGTTAAGAATCCAAAAAAAGTTGCAAAAGAAATAATGAAAAGACACAAGAATGTAAAATCTGTTCTTCAAAAATTAGCTGAAAGAAAAGATACATTTAGATTGTATCCTTGTAAATTGATATTAGGAGATAAAAATACAGAAGTGATTCATAAAGAGTATGGTTATTTAATAAAAGTTGATCCTCAAAAAGTTTATTTTTCTCCAAGAGAAGGAACAGAGAGACAAAGAATTGCTAATATGATAAAATCTGGAGAAGATGTGCTAGTTATGTTCTCTGGAGCTGGACCATATGCTATAGCAATCGGAAAAAAACACCCTGATTGTAAAATAACTTGTATAGAAATAAATGTAAAAGGTGTAGAATATTCTGAAAAAAATGCTAGATTAAACAAATTGCATAATATAAAAAATATTTGTGCTGATGTTAGAGATGTTAGAAATATTGGTAAATTTGATAGAATCATAATGCCATTAGTAGAAAGAGCTATAGAATATTTAGATATAGCGTTTTTACATTCTAAAAAAGGAACAATAATTCATTTATACGGATTATCCAATGAAAAAGAGAATTTTAAAGATTTGGAAGAAAAAGTTAAAGAAAAAGCTGAGATTTACAACATTAAAT
>JAFCFQ010000092.1 GCA_017608545.1 Candidatus Aenigmatarchaeota archaeon | reverse complement strand
ACCGGGATGCATATATTGATAATAATCATTTATTTCTTTAGAATAACTGATTACGAACGCCTCCAATTCTTCTTTTTGTTTTCGTACAAAAGCGTTATAAATTATTTCCATTGATTTTTTTTGTTTTTCCAAAATCTCTTTTTCTCTTTTTAATCTTTTTATTTCTAAGTATTCTTGGCGCGAAAGTGTAATTTTATCTTGAACTTCCAAAAGTTTGTTACCTTTTATTTGAGATGCGAGAGACTCGTTTCTTTTCTGACAAAATTCTGATGTCTCGTTTATTTTTACTCTATCAAACATTACCTCATCTTTCACTTTCACTTTTTGTCCTTTTAATATATCAACACCAAGTTCTTGGCTAACCAGTGATATATATTCTGTAATACATTTCACGAAATCCCTGATAGTCTTATTCTCCTCTAAATTAAAATATTTGTTAGATTGGATACCAATAGCTATATTCCTAATTTCATCTAATGCATTTTGAACACTTTTCTTTGCATCATCAAATTGGCTCTTCTGTTTCTTAATTGAATCCAATGTTGTTAAACGTAATTCAATTTCCTTCATTAATTCTTCCCTGGATTTTGGCTGAAAACATAACGGACATTCATCTTTTTCTATTATAGAACCTTTCAGTACCTTTAATCCTTCGCTCCATAGCTTACCTAAAGCAATTTTCTTTAAGGTTTCAATATCTTGAATTATTTTTTGAAACAATTGGTAATATTCCTCATATAAGCCCAATAAATTATTTATTCTATTCGGCAAAACGCTCATTTTAGTAATAACATCGTTATAATATGCTTTCTGTTCAATTATTACGAAATCATCGGATTTTTTAAAAAGGGAAAGCAAATTATCAATCTCTTGAATTTTTACTATAGTTTTTCCAAGTTCTAAAGGTTTTATAATTTCATTTATTTTAGAAATATACTGTTTATCTGAGATAACTCTTTCTCCAATTATCTCCATTATATGGCCTTCTCTACTACTTATTTCATTATCATAATTCTTTGCTTGTAAACTTCTTTTAATCTCATTTGTCACTTTTTTCAGAATGCCTCTAATATCGGAAATTTTAGTAAACCCAATAACCTTTGATAATGAATCTAATTTTTCTTTTTTTGGAGATAAAACAAATTCTGTTAAATCACCATACTTTAAAGTAAGATTCTCATTTTTAGAACTCTCAATATATTGTCTAAATGCCTCAGAATTATTAGAATTTTCAACTTTAGGGTTGGATTTTTTCAAAATTATACTTTTTTGAGAACTCAAATCATCGTCAGTAAAATTAATCTCCACTGAACTTTTTTCTGTATCAGCAATAAAAATATTCCTGAGAGCGGTTAATCCGCCTTTTCTATCAATTTCTGCACATGAAAGGTGATCAACAGAATCTTTATAAAACCATTCTATTGCATCTGTAATACTGCTTTTCCCGGTTCCATTATCTCCGAAAAGCAGGAGTGATTTAGAATTTAATTCCAAGGGCAGTTCTCTTTTAACTCCCCTAAACCCTCTAATATCTAAAGATTTGATTTTCATCTTTTATTTTTCCCTCCCTTAAAGAAGCAAGTTCATTTGATAGATTGGTTTTTGTCAGTTTGCCCTCATAATACAACTTCTTAATTCCAGATGCTAGTTTCTTATCTACATTGGGAATATCCAATACGGCATTGAAAAAGTCATCTAATATTTCTTTTCCACGTTTTACTGGTTTATTCATTATTGGAACCTCCTTTTTCAAAATATTTCCAATCAATTTTAAAGTAAAAATTTAAATCCTTTTTTAATACTTCAAATCCACTTTTGTTATTACAAATAGGATAAACACCATATTTATTGACGAAATCTAAAATAAAATAACTTTCCAAGTCCTCTACTCTAAAATTCCATATCCTTTTTAACATCTCAAAATTAAGGTATGTAAAATACAGTCTTTCAACTTTACGGTAATTTAAGAGCCCTTCATTTCCTGATGAACCATTATAATGCCCCAAAAGCCGATTCCCAATACTGTTTGTTCTTTTTTCACTCATACCAATATAAATCAACCGTGATTTTCCGAATGGATAAGGGATTTCAGTTTTTCTTAAAAATATAAAATATAAACCACATATACCCATTAATGGCTTAATATTTTCAGTTTCAAATTCTTTACATTGGTCAAAATAAATTTTGTATTGGTTCATTTTACCTGGCATCCTTATCGAATCTTTAAATAAGGATATCCTGAATTTTTTATGTACCGATGAAAATACTTGCCTTTTGATGCAGCATTCATTAAACCATCATAAACAGATTCAGGTACTCCTGAGTATTCATAAATTCCTCCGTTTTTGAATTCTATTTCTAATACTGCA
>JAFCFQ010000091.1 GCA_017608545.1 Candidatus Aenigmatarchaeota archaeon | reverse complement strand
TTAGCTTTAATAGAGAAAAAAGTAGGAGAAAGAAAATTCACTTTTAAACGATTAGAAAGAACATTTTTCTTATAAAATACTCGTTTATAATCCATTGAAATTATGGAATATTTCTTTCCCAAAATGTTAATAAACTTGATATCTTGTTGAATAATTTTGGAAATAAACAAGTCTAAAAGATTATTATCGAGGAATTTAAATTTCATCGAAATTTCATTATCTCTATTTAAAATCATTTCTCTCCTTCTAGACATTCTATTCTTGCCTTTGACTAATTGTATAGGTTCAATTGTATAAGGACGAATGTTTGCATGTAAATGTAATCTTTCTGACATTTGAGGATCAATTTGGCGTAAAATGTTTAAAAAACAACCTCTAACTATTGCACCACTGAAAGGAGGAAAAATTGTTCTTTCAGGAACTAGAAGGTGAAAGGTTATTTGCCCCCCTTCTAGTTCCATTTTATCCATTGATAAGCCAAAATATTCCTTATTTTCTTTTTCGTTGGTTTCTATTTTTAATTTTTTCATCTTTTGAACAGCTCTAGATTTTTGTTGAAATTAGTTAAATCATACTTTTCTAATATTTATTCCAAGAAATATAAAATTTGTTAATTCTAGGGTTAAATGGTAAAAAATTTGTTAAAAAATACCTTTTTACCTATTTTATGTAATTTACTTTTGATAAAAAATTGTAAATTATATGCTCATTATAAAAAAGACAATTTTAACGTAGAACACATGTTATACTATTTAGATAAGTTTTGTTATGATTTCTCTAAAAAAGAAATGGTAAAAAAAGCTTAAAATTTTACCATTTTACAGAAAAAAAGGACTATTTAAAAATAAAACTGACATTGACAATAATAAAATGATTTACTAAATTTAACAAATTAAAAAGCATCACTTTGAGATTTGGTAGTTAAAAGATGAAAACTACAAAAATTGTAATATCAAAATATTCCAATGTATGGTTGGACAATGGCATAGTTTCATTTTATAAGCTAATTAGGAATGGTAAGGGAATTGATAACTTAAGATTAAATGAATATGAGTTAAGTTTTATTCTACAAGATAAAGATCTATTTGTTGAGCAATTGTCCGCTGGAATTAAAAGAAAAGTAAAAAAGATACTTTTCTATCAAGAGCAAGATAAAAAAACAAAAATTGTAAAAGAAGTTAAAAGACAATATGTATTATCTCAACAAGTTAGTGGTGGAAGCCTTAAAGAAAAAATTTTTAATGAAAAACAAACAAAACAAATAATTGAAATAATATTCTCTGATGAAGGTGGGAAGAAAAATTGTACAATTTGTAGAAAAGCATTTAAGACATCGTTTAAATTGACCCAGACTGTTTTTCCTTTTGTAACAAAAATTAAGAGTCTTGGAGGTATTAGAGGAAAAAAAGAATACTTAGATGTATGTCCCTTATGCTATTTAATTTCTGCATGTACTTGGTTAGATGAAGCAAATATTTATACAAACATAAACCCTGATACGAGCCATGGATCCTCAGTGTTGATACTTCCGATTCAACGAGAACTTACAGAGTATTACAGAGTTAAAAATTTAATAAATCCATTAACAGATTTTTCTGCAACAAAAATGTCAAATTTTATTTTAACAAAAAAAACAAATGAAAAAACAAAAAAAATTATTAAAGGTTTTAACAAATATTCCACACTACTATTATTGCTAGAAGAGCTTTCATATAAAATAAGAAACAAAAATGAACCTACCAATTATGACTTAATGGAATTAGCTAATAAAGAATGGTTTACAGTAGTTATTCCACATGGTGGAATGAAAAATATCAAAATAGAAATAATATCCGTAATTGATGAGACTTTACAATTAATAACAAACTTAATTGAATGTTATGATGAATTTAGAATTTACTCTGATTTTATTAGAAACGTGTATTTTATCTCAAATGGGAATATAAATTCCGAAACCTCAATAAATTTAAGAGAAGATATCTCAAAAGCCACTATAGCTAATGATTTTGATTTATTTCAAAAATCCTTATTCCCAAAGAAGGGAGGTTTAATTAAATATCCTAGAAGTCAAATTGACTTTTTAATATATGAATGGAGGTTAAAGAAAATGAATATAAAAATTGAAAAATTGGATGTTTTTAAGAAAATGGCGAATATAATTGCAGAAGTAAGTATGAAAAATACTGGTCTCTTTTATCAACTAGATAAAACAAGAACTTTTTCTGATTTCCTTGAATCATTAAAAAATGCAGCAAGAGGGATTTTAACTATTCCTGCTTCTGAAAGTGACGGGAAAAGGCAAAGGAAGATAACACCAACTGCTATAGATGATTATATCACACTACTACTTGAAAATAAGAATGATTGGAAGGATTTTAGAAACATTTTACTTATTTACA
>JAFCFQ010000090.1 GCA_017608545.1 Candidatus Aenigmatarchaeota archaeon | reverse complement strand
AAGAATAACGGAGTAAAGAATGGACAGTGCAGAATTGAAAGAAATTTTAGCATTGCATAAAAAATGGCTGACAGACGATGGTGGGGAAAAAGGGTAAAATTGAGTTCTTTAAGTCAACAAATGAAGAGAATTTTTATCACCTTCAAAAAGAAGAATGGTATTACCTTCAAGGAGCTAGATGGGCACTAAATGAGGTTATAAAAATTTTTAATGCTTATACAATACATATTGATGAAACGCAGGTAATGTCTGAGGAGACTTACAACAAGATTTTAAACAAGATTAAAAAATAAAAGGTAGGTATTAAAGATGATTAAAAAAGGCGATGTAATTAAAATTAAAAAAGAACATAGAAAATTTATAAATGAATCTTTTGAAGGTATAAACTCTTTACAAGATCAGATTAAAAATCTATCTAAGATAATTAGAAATGAAAAAAATAAAATATGGGACTTTGTTAGAGATGTTTATCCGCAAACTAAATATTGCGATTTGTCATATGATAGTAAGAAAAAAACTGTCTTGATTACAGATCAGGAGTGAAAAAGAATGAGCTATAAAACTTGTCATAATAAAAAGTGTATTTCATATGACGAACTGTCGCCTTATAATTGTCGTACCTGGAAACAATCTTGCAAGAAAAGGAAAATTAAGGTTCCAAAATCTGAGATATTAAGAATGGCTTATGACTCAACTAAAAAAATTTGTTCAAGAACAGGAATAGTTTTTAGTATAGACAATTGTAATTTTTGGACCTTTTCAACTCTCACGAATACAACTCTTTTTAATGGTATGGGTTTTGAATCTTTATACAATAAATGCGTGGAGTTATTAAAATGAATTTAAGATTTAACGGAGTGAAGAATGGACAGTGAAGAATTGAAAGAAATTTTAGAATTGCATAAAAAATGGCTGACAGACGATGGTGGGGAACGAGCTGACTTAAGATATGCTAATTTAGAACGTGCTAATTTAACAGGTGCTAATTTAAGAGATGTTGACTTAGAATGTGCTGACTTGACAGATGCTGATTTAATAGATGCCGACTTAACAGATGCTAATTTAAGAGGTGCTAACTTAAGATCTGTCAATTTAACAGATACTAATTTAACAGATACTGATTTAAGATTTGCTAATTTAACAGGTATTGATTTAAGATGTGCTAATGTAATAGATACTGATTTAAGATATGCTGATTTAAGATATGTTAATTTAATATGAAATCAAAAAAAATAGAAAAAAGACTTGACAATTCATAACTTATTTGTTATATTATGTTTATAAAGAATAAAGGAGCTTAAAAATGAATACAAAACAATTACAAGCTAATTTTAATAATAATTTAAAATCTCTTATAGATTGGAATGATTTTGAAAATGAATTTGAATATTGTATAGATAAATTTCAAGAAGAAACTAATTATTTTTTTAAAGAAGAAAAAGTTAAAGGATTAGCAAAACGTTTTCTTGAAAAGTGTGATGCTTGGGATTATAATGATGTGCAAATTAATTTTATCGAAACTCTATGTGGAAGTCCTGAAAGTACATTAACAGAAAAGTTAAAAAATATGATATTAGAGTTTTTAAATTAAGTACAAATAAAAAGAATAAAGGAGCAACAACATGAATAAAAAAGAACAAGTTATAAGATTAAGAAGTAAAGATGAAAAAACCATTCAGCAATCAAAATTAACTGATAAATATGTAGTACATTATTTTTGCACAATGTGGAATACAGGTGGGCAATTAAATGGACGCAAAGCGGGTTATGCTATTTATAAAAATGGGAAATGGATTAAGTCTTTAAATTCTTTAAAACTTAAAGAATTCGAAAAGAAAAACGAGATTGAATGGATGAAATCTGCTAAAGAAATTAGAGACATGATATAAATGAAAGCTAAAAAACTAAAACAAGAAAACGAAAACAAGGCCAAAGAACTCCGAGAAAGAATAAAAGAAATTGGAGTAGTTAAATCGGCCAAGACATCAGGTTTATTGCAGCCTGATATCTCAGCATGGATAAATGGCAAAAGAAATTGGAGCTATAACAAAATTTTAAAAATAGCTGCAAAATTAGAGTTATAAAAAAGAGAAAATATTTTCTTTTGATGGTTGTAATGCTATTATAGTTAAAGAATAAAAAATACTTGAAATAAATAATAAAAAAATAAATAATAGTTTGTATGTTAGTCGATTTTACAAGATTTTATGAGTTATTAAATCCCGTTTATTGGGATTTTTTTGAGGATAGAAATAGGATAAGGCTTCTTTATGGGGGAGCTGGATCCGGGAAATCTTATTATGCTTTTCAAGAAATGATCTATAGGATCATGAACGAAGAGCGTCAGAATTATCTTGTCATTAGAAAAATTCACAATACTCATAGGGCTTCAACTTATGCTCTAA
>JAFCFQ010000089.1 GCA_017608545.1 Candidatus Aenigmatarchaeota archaeon | reverse complement strand
GAAAGAAGCTAAATTTCAAACAATAAATGATGTTAGTGGAGCAAGATATGTACAAATAGAAATGGCAGGCGGTTCAAAAGAGGAAATAGAAGAACTTTTAGCAAAGCAAGGAAAATTCGAGGGAAAAATAGAAAGAATAATAAACTTAAAAAATAATACTGGTTCTTTCAAATTGGATGGAAAAACATATCTAGTAGAATTAGATAACGATACCCTCATTATTGACAATTTTTCATTAAAAACAAACCAAACGATTAAATTTGATGATATTGATGTTCAATTTTACAATATAACAGATGAAAAAGTTGTATTAATGCTCACTGCTTTCACTGGAAAAGATATAAAATCTGTTTGTTTACAAGATCAGCCAGGTGTTTGTGTTTCTAGAATAATAAGAAGTGGAAGGGGTTGGGAATTCAACTTCCAAGTTTTTATTTCACAAGAAGGTGCAGAAAGGTTTGCAAAAATAACAAAAGATATGAAAATAATTACTGACCCTAATACGGGAACGAAATATTTAGATGGTAGAATCTACTTGTACTTGGATGAAAAATTGATAACTTCATTATCTATATCTTCTGATTTAAAAGGAAAAGTTTACACAACGCCAGCAATAACAGGATTTAGGTTAACAAAATCAGAAGCATTAAAGGAACAATTGATGTTAAAAAGTATTCTGCAATCTGGATCTTTGCCTGTTAGTTTAGAAATAATAAGAGTTGATGAAATATCACCAACACTAGGAAGTGAATTTTTTAGAGATGCGTTAATGGCAGGGATAGTAGCAGCTATAGCTGTTGCTGTGATAATAATCATAAGATACAAGAATTTTAAAATATTAATCATAATGTTGATATGGAGTATTTCTGAATTAATTTTAACATTAGGTGCTGCTGCTACAATAAAATGGACAATTGATCTAGCATCAATCGCAGGATTAATAGCGGCAATAGGAACTGGAACAAACGACCAAATTGTTATGATTGATGAAATACTCTTAGGTTCAAAAAGAGAAGAAGCTTACACTACAAAACAAAGGATAAAAAGGGCATTTTTCATAATTTTTGGTGCAGCAGGAACTATTATAGCAGCTATGCTTCCTTTAATGTTTATCGGTGTTGGTGCAATGAAAGGTTTTGCAATAACAACAACAATAGGTGTTCTAATTGGTATTCTCATAACTAGACCGGCATTTGCAAAAGTTGCTGAAAAAATATTAAAATGACTACCGTCAGTGGTGAAATAAAATTATTTTATTTGAAGCTTTTTTTCTATTATGTTAATATTTCTTTCTTTAATAATTGGAATATTATTCGGAGTAATAGCAGGTTTGTTGCCAGGTTTACATCCGAATAATACCATACCAATAATTCTTGGGATGTCATTTTTATTAGGCCCTTTACCAACAGCGATTATTTTGGTTTCTTCAGGCATTATTAACTCTTTTGTTAATTTTATTCCATCGATTTTGTTAGGAGCTCCAGAAGATTCAACTGTCTTAGGGGTTTTACCTGGTCATAAATTGTTGTTAGAAGGTAGAGGTTATGAAGCAGTTAAATTATGTGTTGTTGGTAGTTTAGGTGGTGTTTTATTTTCTATTTTAACGTTACCTTTATTCATCTTTTTTCTTCCAAGTTTATACGAAATAATAAGACCACATGTTCATTGGTTATTAATTGCAGTAATGGGCTACTTAATTCTCGAAGAGAAAGGAAAGAATAAAATTTATGCATTATTAATTTTTATTTTATCTGGAATTCTTGGTTTAATTGTTTTAAATGGTTTTGGTGATTTTGTTCTTTTTCCTTTGCTTACAGGTTTATTTGGACTGCCAATGATTTTAATTTCAATATTTCAAAAAACAAAAATTCCAAATAAGTTTGTATTTAAAGAAGAAAGGATAAAAAGAAAGAATCTTTTATCGTGCATAGGAATTGGTAGCTTAGCAGGAATAGTTGCAGGTTTATTACCTGGTCTTGGAGCAACACAATCAACAATTTTAACCCAACAAGCTTTTAGAAAAGAAAACAATGAAAGGGAATTTTTAATATCTATTGGAGCAATAACAACTTGTGATATTGTTTACTCCATATTAGCTTTATGGTTAATTCATAATCCTAGATCTGGAATTGCTATAGGTGTTAGCAAATTGATAGATGTTGGGTTAAAAGAAATTTTAACTTTTATTCCAGTTATTATTTTCTCGTCTGCTGTTGCAACGATTCTGACTTTAAAAATTACTAAAATCTCGTTAAATTTTTTGAAAAAAGTAAATTACCAAAAACTGTGTTTATACACTTCAATATTTCTTTTCATTTTAACAATAATTTTTTCTGGTCTAATAGGAGTTTTAATTTTAATAGTTTCAATAGCAATCGGCCTAATACCCAATTATTTAAATATAAGAAGAACTTATGGTATGGG
>JAFCFQ010000088.1 GCA_017608545.1 Candidatus Aenigmatarchaeota archaeon | reverse complement strand
AAAGTTGTCATCCGAGAATAAAGTATTAAGATAGTAATAGCTATATTAGGTTGATAATATAAATAATAATAATAATAATAATAATAATAATAATAAGAGGAGGAGGTGATAAGAATGGAAAAGTGGGCGGATTATTGCATTTCTGCTGTAAGTTATTCAGAAGATCCAAAACATATCAAGGAAGCTGAAGTACGCCAAGAGGAAGGAAATATGATAGGACCAGGTAAAATATGGAGTCGCTCTCAAGTTGTATCAAGTATAGAATCTGGAGATTCCTTTATAACTATTCTTAAAAGTGAGGATGGGAAATGGAAACGCGGAGAAGATGTACATATTATTGAGGTTAAGGGGGAGAAATACATAAGGACCGATAAAAATGAGATAGAGAAAGATAACCTTGGTGATTTGCCTGAATTTTAGCCTAAGGACGAGTAGGTGAAGAACAATCTTTATTTTGTCGTCTTCTGTATAAAAGTGCGACATTTACCAAAATCCTCTAACCGGAAATCCCCATTTTATCAGCATTATAGATTATTAAAAGACGACTTTATGTCGTCTTTTTACTAAACTATGCCAAATTCATCTTAATAAATAAAAGAACACCATCGATTACCGACACGGTGGTTATTTCAGGGCTCAATTCCTTCACTTACGTGGCAGCTTAATATCTCATTCCCCCTGGCTTCACGATGGCAGGTTACCTCACCAGATGCAAAATTCACTTCTGAGATAATAGTTTATTTTCCTCAGGTTGGATTTTTACCAACTGGATAGTATAAGTTTACTCGGCACACTCATTTTGACCTCTGTAAAAGTTTCTGGAATCTTTTTGCATCTTCTGCCATAGAAATATTATTAAACATTACATAATTTGTTTTCTTATCGCAGAACTTCATAAGTTGGTTTAAATCAGAATCAGTATATTTATATCTTAAATTATATCCTGGTTTTCCATGCAAGCGAAAGTAATTTATTGGACCCTCCACTGGCTTAATTTTAAATGGATCCACCACATGGACCAAGCCTGTCTCTTTACAAACTTCTTTAGCATCTTTTTCTTCCCATTCCCTTGGTTCCCAAAGCAAAGTATAATTTTTATTTTTAATTTTCTTTATAAACTTTTTAATATTTTCTTTATTTTCTTTAGTTGGCTTAAAACTTGATGGACACTGAAAAAGAATGAATTTTGCCTGCAAAGCTTTAGCTACTTCTTCTATGCTTTTCCAAGCTTCCAATACCTGAGGAGTTGTCCGAAAAAATCCATAATTTTTCTCATCCTTCTTTGGGATTTTTATCTTTAGTTTTCTATAAGTGGGGCTGCTTGGAGCATGGGTAATAAGTTGCCAGGATTTTACAATAAACTCAAAGTTATCCGGAGCTTCCTTTTTCCATTTTTGATATTTTGAGATCTTCCCGGGGTTATAAAAGGTCTCTTGTACTTCCAGCGTCCCGAAATCTTTATAATATTTTTGGTGGGCTTCTGACCACCCACAACAACCAATTTTTATTATATCCATAGCTAAGTGAAAATAAGAGCTTTTTATATTTATTTTACCTTTCTATTAAAAAAATGCAAAATAAGATTATTCCTAAAATGAGGTATTTTCCTATACAAAAGAAGGTATTTTGTATAGTTTTTTGATGAAACTATCCCGATTTCCCCTTTTTTCCGCTTGCCAAGTTAAAAAATTCTGCTAAAATTATACAAAAGTTAAAAATGTATAGAAAAGGGTGCTGATATGACAAGAGCAATAGTGGAAAGAAGAGCTCAGCTTACAAGGGCTTTAAGGATTGTTCCTTATTTAACTTCTGATGAGGTAAATCTTTTAGTAAGTGAGACAAAAAAGAGAAGGAAGGGAGAAAGGGATGCGCTCCTCATTTTGGTCTTATTTCAGACAGGACTAAGAATCTCTGAGGCCCTATCCTTAACCCCATCTCATATTGAGAGCTTTGAGGGAAGGCCTGTTTTAAGAGTTGTGGGAAAGGGAGGAAAGGAAAGAGTTGTAGCTTTGCCGGAAAGGCTGGCTGATAAGTTGAGAGCTTATACTTATGAAAAAAATATTAAGATAAATGAGAAGTTTTTCCCCATCAACAGGCAAAGGGCCTGGCAAATCATAAAGGAAGTTGCTAAGAAAGCAAGGATCACAAAAAGGGTCTATCCTCATCTTTTAAGACACTCTGATGCCATTGAACGCTTAAGGCAGACAGGAAACCCCAAAGCCCTCCAGCACCACTTAGGACATGCATCTCCCCTGATGGTAATGAGATACCTCTCTACCTTAACTCAAGAGAATTCTTTGTGGATCCAGCAACAAGTAGAATTTAATAATGAGGTAAAAATTACATGAGTTTATTGTCAAAAGTAAAGAGAGGTAAGGTATGGCGATTCCCAAGAGTGTAAGATTAAACGAGACAACTTTACCTGTAGATATTGTGGTGGACGACCCCCAAGAGTCCTGTTGGAGATCGATCATATTGTTCCAAAGTCGGAAGGAGGAACAGACGAACCGGAGAATTTGATAACATCTTGTTTTGACTGTAACAGAGGCAAGGGAAAGCACTTTTTAACACGTAAGAAATTCGATGAATTAACCAAGGAACGAATAGATTTCGAAAAAGAAAAGTTAGAGCAAGTAAGAGCATTAGAGAAGTGGCTACGAGAGAAGGATAAACACTTTCAAGAAGTGTTTGATAAACTTGCAGACTACTGGGAGAGAGTGTTAGGTTTTGATCGTATAGAAATCGAAAGACAAATAGCTGGCATAAAAAAGTACTTAAGAAAATTGAATTCTGAAGAACTCTTAGATGCCATGCATACCTTAGGAACTAGACTTGATCAATTCAGGAATG
>JAFCFQ010000087.1 GCA_017608545.1 Candidatus Aenigmatarchaeota archaeon | reverse complement strand
ATAAAAATCTTCAGGTATTTTAATTTCTATTTTGTGTTTTTCTGCGGTTTCTTTTAACATTTCAGGAGTTATTCCATGAGAATCGTACAATTCAATGAGTTTTTCATCAGTAAATTTAGTTTTAATTTTAATTAAACTTTCTAAAATAGTTTTCATTCTTTTTTTAGTTTCTTTATATTTTTTCTTTTCAATATCCAAAATCTCATTAACATGGTCAATATCATCAATTAATTCAGGTTCCATTTTTTTAAGATATTTTGCATGCTGCTCTACGACCCATTCGATTTCAAAAGGATAATTTAATTTTTCTATGAAGTCAAGCGCTCTTCTTAAAATCACTCTTAAATTATAACCTCCTCCAACATTGCTTGGCAACCCACCATCAGAAATTGCATACAACAAAGCTTTCGAATGATCTGCAATTGAATACAAGAACATCAATGGTTCAATTTTTTTTATCAAATCTTCTGTAGATATATTAATGAATTTTGCTATTTTTGACATTTCTTTTTTAATATCAACAACTTCGTTTAAATTTAAACTTCCAGCATATTTTGCATATTCTAAAAAGAATTTTTCATTGTATTTGATCCCTAATTTATTTTTCATTTTTTCTATAACAGGACCAAAAACAGCATCATAAACTGTTGGTGTCCCTTGAGTTATCCAACAAAACCTTTCATGGCCAGCCCCCATATCTATAACTTTTTCTTTCATTACTCTGTAATTATTTAAATCTCCTTCAAATTCTGTAAAAACAGCATTACCAAGTTCAAGTCCTTTTACAAAATATTCTAAAGAGTAACCAAATGCGCCATAGCCAATCCATGCATCTTCTATGAATGATATTTCTTCATCTTTTATACCAAAAACTTCTGTTAACAACCTAAAATCTAATTCAATGCATTTATTTTTCCAATAACCTTCTTTTCCATTCCATATAGAACTTTGTTGTATCATGTTAAAGCATGTATGATGTTTTCCAGTAACTCCAACATTTGATATATCATTAAACCTCAAGCATGGTTGAGATAAAATAACAGGGTTTGCTGGAAATTCGAATGTCAATTTACCATTTGCTATTCTATAAAAATCTACAATACCAGCTACAGTAAAAAATAATGGATACCACCTACAAATTGTTGGATATCTTTTTATCGATTCATGTCCATTTTCTACAAAAAATTTTTCAATAACTTTCCATGTTTGAATATAATCTAGTTTTCTGTTTGTGGGCGGATTTCCTAAAAATTTATAAGAACTACAAGGATTATCATCGCAAACATCTTTTTCATTATTCAATGTCCAAAAGAATTTTCCACAACTTTTGCATTGTTTTCTAACAAAACCTTTTTCTTTAAAAAATTCTATATACCAATATTTTTTCCAATTTTTTTGAAGATTCTTAATCAAACTTTTTTTACTCATCATAACAACTAAATAGAATTAAAACTACAAAAAATTATCTATTAAAAATAAAAAATAAAAAAATTACTTTGGTTTTCTGAACCACAGTTCCCAAGCTATTAGAATCAAGGCTGCAACTGCTATTATGACAATCCCAAGATTTAATAAATTCTTTGATATTCCAACAAGACCTGTTGGACCTGTTGCAATATTTACGTCAATGCTTTTTGATGTTGTTATTCCTTCACTTGAAACTGCTATTAAATCCATTTTTCTTGATTCTGTTTCATTTACTGGAACACTTAGTACAATTAAAAATTCTCTTGAAGTTCCAGCCTCAATAGTGACTTTTGGTGGATAAATTGTTATCCAATCGCTTGGAACACCCATTGTTGATAAACTTACATCTGTTAGATCTGTTGTTCCAACATTGTTTACTGTTACTACAAATGTTTCATTAGAACCAGGAGCAATCGTTATACTTTCTTGAACATCTATGTTCATTTCTTCTAGAGGAGCTGTCGGTGTGACAGGAGGAATCTCTTCTTCTGGAGCTGGAGGTACTTCTTCAGGTATTTCTTCTGGCACTTCCTCTGGTATCTCCTCTTCTGCTGGTGGAACAACACCTGTTTTAACAGTTAAACTTGTTCCGTCAATTAATGAATTGTAAGCTCCTGTTACAGTCCATATTCCTTCGTTTTCAGCTGTATAAACATTTTCTTCCCAACTTCCTCCAGCTTCTTTATCTATGCTCCACTTAGTCATTTCTGTAACATCGAATTCATTATCGAATTTGTCTTTTGCAGTCGCTTTGAATTCTATTGAATTTCCAGGACTAACTTCAGAATCTTCAGGAGTTATTGTTATTGATATAGGAGTTCCTGGTTCAACTTTTGTTACAATTGATTTTTGTGCAATTTTTACAGACCAATCTGTTACTGTAAAGGTTTGATTTCCAGCTGTTTTGTATGTTATATAAAAATCTTTTGAACCTTTATCAGAAACATCAAATGTATAATCTTTTGGCAATA
>JAFCFQ010000086.1 GCA_017608545.1 Candidatus Aenigmatarchaeota archaeon | reverse complement strand
AAAGTGGTTACATGTCCTGTTATACTGTTCTTAGGGAGGTTAGTAATTTTTGATAATTCAAATGGTGTTATGGTTTCTACTATTTTCTTATCTATTTTGTTACCAATAAATCTTGCAAGTATTATCAGTCCAATAGTGTTAATTTTTGATTTCTCTTTATTTTCTATGAAAATTCTCCCCTCTGGAGTTATTTTACAGTGCTTAACTATTATTTTCAAATAACATTTTATTTTTTTATGTTTGAAATTCTTACTATCTACAATAAATTGTTTCTTTAATTCTTCCAGTTCTTCATCAATCTCATTGTTCATTGTTATTGATTCTTTTTCATTTTCTTCTCTCAAACTAATCTTCTTCCCAACTATTTATCGCTTATATTTGTATGAATTCACTAATTAATCTTTCTATAAAAGTAGTATGTCTGGAAGTCGAAAGCACAATTAATTAGATTTAAAACATAAAGTTCAAGTAGGAAATTGTCTTATATTGGTTTTGCTTTTTTCCATCTTCTATTGAAAATTTCAACTAAAGCTTCAAAAATGTCTTTACTCGTACTTTTACTCAAAACAATAGCGAATGATTCTTTTCCCCCTAAATCTTTTATACTATGTCCAAGGAGAACAAAATGCTCTGAGGAAAGTATAAATCTGTCATGAATATGGGGCTGTGGGTAACTTCTAAATTCTATATTAGGATGTTCAGATTTGAAATCTTCAAGTTCTCGAAGGAACCCTTTCCTCTCTTTTTCTCTTAAATTTTCTAATCTGGTAAGAAACTTTACATTATTACCAACCTTATTTAATATATCTAAAGTTCTCTCACCACAGTAAGCATCTACTATTCTCAATTCACCTTTTAAAACCTCTATTATGTTTTTTAATAAGATTCTTTTACTTGTGTATCTCTTTCCTGGTTCAAAATAAAAAACATCTATTAAACCTCTCTTTGTTAGAGAAATTAAATAGTCTTTCCCTGGTTTCATTATCTCAAAAAATACTTTTCCATTTTCATGGAAACTATGGATTCTATTTCCTGCTTTACTAAAAGCATTATTAATATTTTTAAATCCTATGCTAATTTCCTTAACTTCTCTTATTATTGAAGCTATTTCTTCTGCAGTAAGTTTTCTTATTTGTAATTCCTCTTTAACAACCCATAGAACCCATAATCCCATATCTAGAGGTTTTGTATAACTATAAAAATCAGGGAAATTAGATGTGTTCAATTCCTTAAATTTTTTAATGATTTGTCTGTCCTCAGACACTTTAGACCCCAGCTACTATTTTTATTAGTTCTAGTGACTTTGATTTTCCTAAAGCAGTTAATTTATATGCATTTTTGGGACTTTTAGCTTTATCTTTTCGACGTATAAGGGAAGGGATCATTTTATTCAGATGCTTAGCAAAATTATTGAGAGAAATGCCATTTTCACCTACATTTCTTCTAATTTCTTGCGATAATACTTCTTCTTCACCAAATAAGTAGTTATAGCCAATCAAAACAAGAAGTGTTATATTTTGTGTTTTATCTCTTTCTTTATCTCCTGTTATTTTAACAACAGTTAATTGTTCATTTTCTATATCAAAAATTTCTTTCAATTTTTCTCCGTTTACACCAGTTTTTTTAGATAGTTTTTCCATTCCTAGTAACTCTATATCCTCTACATATGAACTGTTTTCAAACTTTTCAATGAACTCTTCAATTCTTTTTATTCTTTTTTCATGATTTTCTAAAAGTAATTTTAGTTTTGTAATATCTTCATCATTCATTTTTTGTTTCTTCCTCTAATTTATTTAAAAACTTGGCAATTACGTATGGAGCTACTTTATAAACTCCTCTTCTAACAGAAAATACCTTTCTATCATCTTTTAAGTCTTTAAGGCGAGCACTCACAATGGTTTGTTTTTCTTTTAAGATATTTGCTATTTCTATGTTGGTTACTTCTTCTTGAATGGTTACTTCCTTTCCAAGTTCTTGTTGAAGTCTGTTCCCTAAATATCTGGCACTCAAGATTAATAATATCTTATCTATTTTCTTGAAATTCTTGTTAAAGATGATTACATATCCATTTTTATCAACTTTGCAAAAGTTTAGTATCTGAGATATCAATTGCTTAATAGTTTCGTGCTCAATATCGTCTTCCACAATAAAATGCTTTTCCAGTTCTTTAAAATTTTCTGCCATTTTTACACCAAATGTATTATCTCATAAAAACGTATATGTTTGGTATTTAAATATGTTTCGTTTTCCTAGCTTTTCAAATTAAATGACGTGATTTCATATTAACATCTCTACTCATTATACGTTAATACACCTAAAAACAAAACAGTGTAAGAATATTATTGAACCCTAATCCTCTTATTGGTTTCTATACTTCTTTAATATTGTATCTTTTCTCTCTTCTTTAAAATGAAAAAGCAAACAATTTAAGGAATTTGAGAATTGTTTACGCTTATAACACCTATTTTTCAGCTAT
>JAFCFQ010000085.1 GCA_017608545.1 Candidatus Aenigmatarchaeota archaeon | reverse complement strand
GTAAAACGTTGTGTTATTCATTATGCACAGGCAAATGGGACTATAGTTCCATTTTGTGCTTTTAATGTTATACCTCAATGGTATAGAGATAAAATACAAGAAAAATTCTCTTTATCAATTCCTGAGTGGGAGAAAAAAACAGGGAAGAAATTGGATGACGATCTCCGTTTCGTAATAGGGAAGGAAAACAGGATAAAAATTAAAAAGAAATGATTTTGTAAAAGAGAAAAAGATAGATATTTAAATTTCTAAAATTTAGTAAAAATTGTATTTTTATGGTTGATTTTATTTCGAATCAAAGAAACAAAACAACAACAAAAGATTTAGCAGAAAATATGGCTCAATTTATAGAAGTTGTTTTAGGAAACCCATTTGTTAGAAAAATTTTGAATTTTTGCACTGCTCGATGTGAAACTTGCGGAAGAAGAATTGAAATTTGTCTAAAAAAATATTCTGGTTCTAGAGTTAAATTATGTTCTAAATGTAAAATCGCTTATTTTATAGTAAAAAATGTTTTAAACCATATTATAGATAAATTAGATGAATTAAATATTCCTAGAGAAGAAGTTGAAAACAATTTGAAAGATCCAATATGGAGAAAAGGTTTATCTTCAGTTTTAGAGGGTATAGCAAAATATGGACCAAAAAAACCGTTTATTGCTTATTCTCCATTTTTGGTTGTTTGGAACGTTACAAAAGTTTGCAATCTACATTGCAAACATTGTTACGAATCTGCTGGTGTGGCTCCTCCAGATGAATTAAATAAAAGAGAAGCTTTAAGAGCGGTTGACAAAATGGCAAAAGCAGGAGTGGCTTGTATTGCTTTGTCTGGTGGAGAACCTTTAATGAGAAAAGATATTTGGGATATCATTAAAAGAATTAGAAAAAATGAAATAGCATTTTTTATAGCAACTAATGGAACTTTATTAACAAAAGAAAATGTAAAAAAATTAAAGAAATTTAATTGTTTATATATTCAAGTTTCTCTTGATGGAGCAAAACCATCCACGCATAATAGGTTTAGAGGGGCAAATGCTTTTCAAAGAACAATTCAAGGTATAAAAAATGCTGTAGATTCTGGAATTTGTATTGGAATAGCAACTACTGTAACTAAACTTAATTATAAAGAAGTACCTCAAATCATTGATTTAGCTGAAAAATTGGGAGTAGAAATTTTCATGCATTACAATTTTGTTCCTGTTGGGAGGGGGAAAGAAATAGCTAAACTTGATATTTCTCCTCCTGAAAGAGAAAAACTTCTTAACATGTTGGCAAGTCAAATTGGGAAAAGAAAAATATCTCTTTTGAGTACAGCTCCTCAATATGGCAGAGTTTGTGCTCAACATTCTCTCGTTTCTTTAACTCATTTTGATAACATAGGACAAAAGGAAGAATTTAGAGACTCTGTTAAATTTTTAGGAGAATTTGTTGGAGGGTGTGGTGCTGGAAGACTTTATTGTGCTTTAGATTACAACGGAGATATAACACCTTGTGTTTTCATTCCAATAAAACTTGGAAATATAAGAAAAGACGATTTCTTGGAAGTTTGGCACAATTCACCTGTATTAAATCAAATAAGAAATAGAAATGATTTTAAAGGAACCTGTAGCGTCTGTAAATATAGAAATATTTGCGGTGGTTGCAGAGCAAGAGCTTACGGATATTATCACGATATAACTCAAAGCGATCCAGGATGTATTCTTAATAAAGAAGAATGGATAAAAATTGCGGCTAAATGATTTATTTTATAATTGATATTAAATATTTATGGGAGTTCAGATTTCTAAAATACTTCCTAAAAAAGAAATAGAAATAATGGATTTGTCAGGAAAGATAATAGCTGTAGATGCATTTTTATGGTTACATCAATTTTTATCCATTATTAGACAAACAGATGGGACCCCATTAAAAGATTCAAAAGGTAGAATTACAAGTCATTTATCAGGCATTTTCTATAGGTCTGCAAAGCTACTTGAAAAAAATATAAAATTAGTTTGGGTTTTTGATGGCGAACCACCAGATTTTAAATTTAACACAACAATGGAGAGGAAAAATCTAAGAGAAGAGGCAAATAAAAAATGGAAAGAAGCATTAGAAAGAGGAGATTTAAAAGAAGCTAGAAAAGCGGCTCAAGCAACGTCTTTTCTAACAGAAGAAATGATAAAACAATCTAAAAAATTGTTAGAGTGCATGGGTATACCAGTGATTCAGGCTCCTTCTGAAGGTGAGGCTCAATGTGCTTATTTATGTCAGAAAAAATTGGTTTATTCTGTTGCAAGTCAAGATGCTGATAGTTTGCTTTTTAATTCACCGAGATTGGTAAGAAACTTATCAATAACTGGAAGAAGAAAATTACCTAGACAAGATGTTTACATTGAAGTGAAACCTGAACTAATAGAATTAAAAAATATTTTAAAAGAGCTGGGAATAAACAGAGAACAATTAATTATAATAGGTCTTTTAGTTGGTACTGATTACAATCC
>JAFCFQ010000084.1 GCA_017608545.1 Candidatus Aenigmatarchaeota archaeon | reverse complement strand
TAAAGCATAATTATCTCTTTATTTTTCCTTTTATAAACATTTCTAATCTATTCCTAGCTTCTTCGTCACTCATTTGAATTGGTGGATGTTTCATAAAATAAGCAGAAGGAGATACTAAAACACCACCAATTTTTCTATCCAAAGCTAACTTACAACACCTTATTGCATCTATAACTACACCAGCTGAGTTTGGCGAGTCTTCTACAGATAATCTCATATCTAAATTCATTGGAACACCACCAAACAATTTTCCTTCCATTCTTATAAAAGCTATTTTATTGTCTTTTAGCCAACTCACATAGTCACTAGGTCCTATATGAATATCTTCAGATCTCAAAGGTTTTTCAAGAATAGACTGAACAGCTTTTGTCTTCGATATTTTTTTAGATTTCAACCTTTTTCTATCTAGCATGTTCAAGAAATCTGTATTACCACCAATATTCAATTGATAAGTTCTTTCCAGTTTGATACCTCTGTTTTTGAATAAATTTGTAAGAGTTCGATGAACTATTGTGGCTCCTAGCTGTGATTTCACATCATCTCCAATAATTGGTAGATTTTTTTCTTTTATTTTATCAGCCCATTCTTTATTACTTGCTATGAATACAGGCATACAATTAACAAAACCTACTCTAGCTTCTAAACAGCAGTCAACATAAAATTTTGTTGTATTTTCAGAACCTACTGGAAGAAAATTTAATAACAATTCTGTCCTAGAATTTTTTAGTATTTCAATTATATCATCTTTTCCTGGTTCTTCTTCACCTGATAAGATAAATGTTTTATCTTTTTCATAATTTTTCATGTGTTCGGAAAAACTGTCAAGAATTTTTCCCATACTTACTTTTACTCCTGTTTTTGGTATATCTCTACAAAATACAGTTGTACAGTTTGGTTTAGCAAAAATTGCTTCAGAAATATCTTTTCCAACCTTTCTTTTATCTACATCAAAAGCAGCCACAACTTCAATATCATCAGGCTTGTAATTTCCAATTTTGTAATGCATCAAACCAACTGCCTCTTTTTTATTTTCATAGAAATGAATTCCTTGGATTAAAGCACTAGCACAATTTCCAATGCCAACTATACATACTTTGATTTTAGACATACTATTATATGTTGCAAAATAGTATTTAAATATTTTGTTACATAAAATAGTTTTATGGTGATACCGTCTCAAAGATTATTGAATTCAGTAACAAAAGATAATTTATGGTTTTACATACTAACTTTGCTCTCAAAAAGAGAAATGTATCCATATGAAATTAGAAAAGAAATCAAAAAAACTTTTGGATTTGAACCTGGAAGTGTAACAGCTTATTTTGTTCTTTATAGACTTGAAAGAGCTGGTTATGTTAAATCTGGGAAAAAAATTAAGAAAGGAGGTCCAGAAAGAAAATATTATAAAATAACAAAAAAAGGGAAAATAGAATTAAAAAAAGGAAAGAAAATTTTAAGAGAAATTTTAAGAAAAAAGATGATTTAATGATTTTATCAAAAAAATGGATTCTTATTACAGTTATACTAACTATAATAGTTCTAGCCATCGGATGGTTAGTTTTAAACAAACAAAAATTTTTTATTTCATTAATGAAAACTTATGGTTACTTGGGAATTTTTTTAGTTAACTTAATAGGATCTTCAACAATAATTTTTCCATTACCATCTTCAATCGTTACATTTACTGCTGGAGCTGTTTTGAATCCATTTTTTGTTGGTTTGTTTTCTGGGTTAGGATCGGCTATTGGAGAATTTACTGGATATGCTTTAGGTTTCGGAGGAAGAAAGGTTATAGAAAAAAAATATAAAAAAGATATAAAAAAAACAGAGAGGTTGTTCCAAAAATACGGCGGATTTTTAATAATAGTTCTATTTGCTGCAACACCACTTCCAGATGATGTAGTTGGGATAATAGGGGGAACTTTAAAATATCCTCTTAAAAAATTTTTTATCGCTTCTCTAATTGGTAAAACAATACTCAATCTAATTTTAGCTTATGGAGGATTTTATGGAATAAATTGGATTTTAAATGTATTTTCTCCTTTTTCCTGATAATCTCCATTCAAGAGATCTAATATATTTTTTAGATATCGTTCGTGCAATTTCAAACATAGACGTTTTTTCTCCAAAAATTTTTACCCTTTTATTTAAAATTTCATCTATAGGATCTCCATTAACTATGATTCCAGCTCTTCCAACTTCTCTAGCAGAATGAGCATCACTTCCAGCTGTTATAGGTTTTTTAAATTTTTTTGCTAAAATTAAAGCTTTTTCATTTTGTTTTTTGGTTAAAGTTGAGTTATAAACTTCTATCGCATCAGCTTTTATAGCACTCTTTCCAGCACATTTCCTAAAAATATAACTTCCAAACGGATGTGGTGCTACTGCTATACCTCCTAAATCATGAATTTTTTCTATTGTTTCTTCAATGCTGAGATTCATTGGAACATCTTCTTTTATGTCTAAACCAATTATTTCTCCTTCTTTTGTTTTTATTTCAGA
>JAFCFQ010000083.1 GCA_017608545.1 Candidatus Aenigmatarchaeota archaeon | reverse complement strand
AATACCAACAGGTTTTGTTCCTTCACAAATTATAACACTTCCCACATCTTCTTTTTTCATTATTTTAGATGCTTCTAGGACTGTTTGGTTAGGCCTAGCTGTGATAACTCTTGTTATCATTGCATCTTTTACTTTAATTCCTGTTGGCATAACATGATTTATTCTTCTAAAATTTAAATTGTTTTGTATATTAAAGAGCAAATGACGAGTAAGTTAATTTTATAAATGTTGTTCGACAATTATAAAATATGGATACACAAACTTTGGCAAAAGAATTGCTAGCAAAAAGAATTGCTGGAGAGATCGTTCTTAGTGAAGAAGCAGGAAAAACAATTCAAAAATGGAGAAATATATTTAAAATACCCCAGAGAAGACTAGCAGACGAAATGGGTATAATGCCTTCTGTTATTTCAGATTATGAAAACGGAAGAAGAAAATCTCCAGGAATAAAAATAATAAAAAGAATCGTGGAAGCTATGATATCTTTGGATGAAAAAACAGGAGGAAAAATAATCAAAGAATTTGCTGTTTTACCAACAAAAGCAGTTTTATCAGAAGCTGTTCTAGATATGAAAGAGTTTGAGACACCAATTGAAATAAAAGAATTTTGTAAAATAGTAGAAGCTCCTCTAGTTGTAAGAGAAGATCTTAGCAATAAAAAAATTTATGGATATACTGTAATAGATGCTTTAAAAGCTATTACAGATCTTTCTCCAATGGACATGGTAAAATTGTATGGATTAACAAGCGAGAGAGCTTTAATATTTATAAAATCACATAGTGGCAGAAGTTCTATGGTTGCTTTAAAAGTTACTAATTTAAGACCTGGTTTAGTTGTTTTGCAAGGATCTGAAAAAATAGACGATTTAGCAAAAAGAATTGCAGAATTAGAAGGAATACCTATAAGTGTAACAAAAATAAAAAATACTGATGAATTACTAAAAGTATTGAAAAGGAATTTCTAACCTTACCCTGTCATTTCTTATCGAACTCGAATTTACTTTTATATATTTATTAATTATTTATAGTTATAACATTGTTATATGAAGTAAAGGTTATTTAAAGTATAATTTCATATGGAAAATCTAAAAGAAAAAAAGGGGTAAGTGTCGTTATAACACTGTTATAACATTATTTGTGAAGTTCATGTGAAGTTCCATGAGAAAAAAAGGGGTTCATGTGAAAGAAAATATAAATAACTTCACATTTAAAATTTCAAAAGAAACGGAGGTTACTATGAATTCAGCGAAAAATTTATTTCAAAAATTTCTTGAAACAAAACCCATTTTCAAAAGAAGGGAAGCGTTAACTATTTCATTCACACCACAATCTATACCTCATAGAGAAAAACAAATAAATGATCTAAGTAGAATATTAGCACCAACATTAAAAGGAGGAAGACCTAGTAATGTGTTTCTTTATGGCCGTCCTGGTACTGGAAAAACTTTAATCTCTAGATTTGTTGGTTCGGAACTCGAAAGTATAAGTAAGAATAATGGTCAGAATGTCAAAGTTCTTTATGTTAATTGTAAAATGAAAAGGGTAGCAGATACTGAATATAGATTAATGGCTTATTTATCTAAGCTGTTAGGGAAAGATATTCCTTTCACAGGTCTTCCAACAGATCAAGTTTATAGAATATTTTTTGAAACACTAGATGAAAACAAACAAACAGTTATTCTAATAATAGATGAAATAGACGCTCTAGTAGAAAAAACAGGAGATGAAATACTTTATAATCTAACAAGAATAAATCAAGATCTTAAAAATTCTAGAGTTTCTCTAATTGGGATAACTAATAGTCTTGGTTTTATCGAAAATTTAGATCCTAGAATTAGAAGTTCTTTAAGTGAAGAAGAGCTAATATTTCCACCTTATAATGGTTTACAATTACAAGATATATTAAAAGAGAGGGCATCTATGGCTTTTGTTCCTGGTGTCTTAGAGCAAGGTGTCATAGAAAAATGTGCTGCTTTAGCTGCTCAAGAGCATGGAGATGCTAGGAGGGCTTTGGATTTGTTAAGAGTGGCAGGAGAGCTGGCTGAAAGAAATGCAGATAAAAAAGTTACTATAAAACATGTTGATGAAGCACAAGAAAAAATTGATATAGATAGGGTATTAGAAATAGTTAAAGCTCAACCAAGACAATCACAAGCAGTTCTTTTTACTATAATAAAGCTTTCAGAAAGAAATAAAGAAATACAAACCGGAGAAGTTTATGATGAATATCAGGAGATATGTAAAAAATATGGTTTTAAGATATTAACAACAAGAAGAGTTTCAGATTTGATAGCTGAATTGGATCTTTTTGGAATAATAAATACAAAAATAATTTCCAAAGGAAGATATGGAAGAACTAGAATAATATCTTTAGGATTATCAAATTCAATAATCAAAAAACTAAAAAAACTTCTTTACGAAATATTCATATGAATCGCAATCATTTAAAAAAATTAATTAATTTAGGATTCTTGGTTGATGAGAAAGCTTTAGATAAAATAGAAAAGTTAAATGAAGAAGAGTTTTACAAGTTAATTGAAAAATTAAAAGAACAAAATCTTTTTATTATA
>JAFCFQ010000082.1 GCA_017608545.1 Candidatus Aenigmatarchaeota archaeon | reverse complement strand
ACGAGAGCGAGAACAATAAAAGTTGGAAAAATCAGAGAGAGTATAATTTTAATGGAAAAATAAATAGAAAAATTAAATATATATTAAATTTATCAATTTTTAATTCCATGAATAATAACTTAATTTAGTAGAACTGTCTGGCCATAATACATTGTATTGAGGACGTCCTAGTCCAAAAAATTTTTTATAAACAGAAACTTTCCTTTCAGGATCGTCAAAAACTTCTTGTGGAATTAATTCTTCTGTTATTCTTAAAGCCAGAGCTGTAGGGATGTATCCCTTTAAATGAAATTCGCCTGTTTTAATGTTGTATCCCGTTGTTTCAGTGTTTCTTAGAAAACTACCACTGGCAATGTTTTCTATTTCACCGAATGGTACATTTTTTATACAACCTATTTCTATTTCTTTAGAATTTTCAATTGGTATTCTCATTGATTCACCTAAAAATAAATAAACAAGAAACTTTAAATATCTAATTTTTTAACTCGGAATTTGTAGTAAAAAATTATTTAAATCCGTATTTTCCAATCAAGGGAACAAACATGAAATTTCCAATATCCTTTTTTTCAATTCCATCTTTCAATTTTTTGATTACATACATTTTTTGTAAATATAAATTTCCAACAGGAATTACTAATATCCCACCTAATTTTAATTGTTTTAAATAAGGTTTTGGAACATCAGGAGCAGCAGCAGTAACTATTATTCTATCAAAAGGAGCTTTTTCTTTCAAACCTAAAGAACCATCTTTTATAAAAATTTTAATATTTTTTATTCCAAGGTTTTTAATGTTTCTTTTAGCAAATTCTGCAAGTTCTTCAATAACTTCGATAGTATAAACAAATCCATTTTTTCCAACTAAATAAGATAATATTGAAGACTGCCATCCAGAACCAGTTCCTATTTCTAATATTTTTTGACCCTTTTTTACCTCCAAGGCTTCTGTCATTGCAACGACTGTTGATGGTTGAGAAATAGTTTGATTATAGCCAATTGATAGTGGAGTATCTCTATAAGCTAAATATCTTAAGTGTTTTGGAACAAATAAATGCCTAGGAATTTTCCTCAAAGCATCTTCTATCTCTTTTGATTTCAAATACCCTATACTTTTTATGTATTTTATTAATTTTTCTTTTTCAGCTTCAAAATCCATATATTTATTTTGTAATTTTAATATAAACAATCTATGGATGAAAGCTTGAATGAGCTATTAAAAAGAATAAAAAGCATAGAAATTCAGGGGGCCAAAGAGATTGCAATTCATAGTCTAAAGTTTTTAAAAAAGCTTGCAAAAGAAAAGGGTTTTGGAAGGGAATTTAATCGAGCTGCAAAAAAACTAGAAAATGCAAGGCCAACTGCAGTTGTTTTGCACAATTGTTTAGAAATAATTAAAAAAGAGAAAAGAATAGAAACAATAGATAAATTGTTAAGAAAATTAAATCAAGCAACAAGAGAAATTGCGAAAAGAGGAAGCAGATTAATAAAAAATAATTATGCTATAATGACTCATTGCCATTCTGGAGAGGCATTAGCAGTCATAAAACAAGCCTGGAAAGAAGGTAAAAAAATTACTGTTTATGCAACAGAGACAAGACCCAAAGAACAAGGAATAAAAACAGCAAAAGAGTTAGCAAGATTGGGCATGCATGTGATTCTAATAGTAGATTCTGCTGTAGAATTCTTTATTAAGGATATAGATGTTGTAATAGTTGGTTCTGATGCAATTAGGAGAGAAGGGATTGTTAATAAAATTGGAACTTATCCTTTAGCTGTAGTCGCTAAAGAACATAAAAAACCATTTTATGTTGTTGGTAATACATTAAAATTAGATAAAAGAAAAAAATTAATTATTGAAGAGAGACCACCACATGAAATTTATGTAGAACACATGAAAATTTTAGAAGTTAGAAATCCGGCTTTCGATGTCACGCCATGGAAATATGTTAAAAGAGTTGTAACAGAAAAAGGGATATTAACTCCAGGAAATATTTTGAGGATGCTAAAATGAATTTGAAACAATTCCTGAAACCAGACTGGAGAAAGATTGTATTAACTGTAATTTTAATATTCGTATTAATGATTTATTTCCCTTCTTTTTGGGGTTTGGAAGGAATAAAACCAATATTCACTGATGATAAACATATTTGTTGTTTTTGTGAAACTGCAACTTGTGAAGGCATTCCTTTTATTTATGCTTTTGGAGGATGTGTGAGCGAGATATTATGTTATGATACTACAATTTATTGGGATAGTTTAATTTTAGATTTAATTTTTTGGTATCTTCTTTCTTGTTTCATAGTTTGGATTTATAATAAGGTGAAAAAGAAATGACATATGAAACTCAAAAAAGTCCGATATTTGCAGCAATTTTAAATTTTCTATTTTGGGGAATGGGTTATTTGTATATCGAAAAAAAGCTTGAAGAAGCATTTTATTTGATTTCATTTTATTTCTTAGTTTGGATATTTTCATTTTGGTATTTATCTGTAGCAGGACCACTTACTTTTGTTGGAATTTACTGGATAATATTTTGGTCTTTATGGGTAAGCATTTACATTAGTTATGATGTATATAGGATAGGTAAGATAAAATGAGTT
>JAFCFQ010000081.1 GCA_017608545.1 Candidatus Aenigmatarchaeota archaeon | reverse complement strand
AATATGATAGCTATGATAGATGAAATGGATTTCATAAATAAAATTATTATTTTTAATTATTATTTTTTATATTATCAATATTGTATTCCTTTTGTCGTTGGTATTTTCTTAGGATGTTTTAAGTCTATTATTTCATTAACAAAATCTGCTCTTTTTATTAATTCTTTTGGAGCAAACCTTCCTGTTAAAACTACATCCGTTTTCTTAGGAATTTTATCTAAAAAATTTAAAACATCTTTAATTTCTAAAAGATTACAATGTAAAGCTAAATTTATTTCATCTAAAACTAGAAGATTAGGCTTTTTCTTTTTTGTTATTTTTCTAGCGAATTCTAAACCTTTTTTAGCTAGTTTTTTATCTTTTTCATTAAGATTTTTTAATCCTATCCAACCTTTTCTTCCAAATTGGTAAATTTCATAATATGGCTTGAGTTTTTTTCTTATTTTATATTCCCCAGTTTTTTTCCACCACTTCAAAAATTGAATTATAATTACTTTATGTTTATGACCTACTGATCTTAAAGCTAATCCTAAAGCGTTTGTTGTTTTTCCTGCTCCTGTTCCGGTGTAAAGGTAAATGTAACCCATAATTATATTTTTATTTTTAATTTAAAAATTGAATAGTAATCTTTTTAATGAAACATATTGAATTATATTTATGGTATACGAATATGCAGATAGAACAAAAAAAATGAAGGCTTCTGAAATAAGGGAATTGTTAAAAATAACACAACAACCAGAAATCATTTCATTTGCTGGTGGAATGCCAAGTCCTCATTCTTTTCCAATTAAAATGATTGAAAAAATTACTGATAAAGTTTTGGAAAAACATGGAGCGCAAGCCTTACAATATGGTCCAACAGAAGGTTTAAAAGAATTAAGAGAACTTTTAATAAAGAGAATGAGAAAAAGAGGAATAAAATGTAAATTGAATGAAATTATAATAACAACTGGTTCTCAACAAGTTCTTGACCTTACTGCAAAAATATTTTTCAATTTAGGAGACTATGCAATTGTTGAATGTCCAGCTTATTTAGGAGCTTTAACTGCTTTTAACGCTTATCAGCCAAATTATATTCCAATTTCTATTGATGAAAATGGAATAATAGTAGAAGAATTAGAAAAAAAATTAAAAGAAAATAAAAACAAACCGATAGATTTCATTTATACAGTACCAACATTTCAAAATCCATCTGGAGTAACAATGTCTTTAGAAAGAAGAAAACAAATTTTAGAAATAGCAAGAGATTATGATTTATTAATATTAGAAGATGATCCTTACTCTGAGTTAAGGTATTCAGGAAGACCAGTTCCTTCTATAAAAAGCTTAGACAAAGATGGTATCGTTTTATACACTAGCACATTTTCAAAAATTCTTTCGCCAGGCTTTAGATTAGGCTGGGTAATAGCGGGTGAAGAAATAATTAAAAAAATGGTTATAGCAAAGCAGGGAGCTGATTTATGCACAAATACTTTTGTTCAATGGATCGCTGAAGAATATTTAAGGTCTGGGTTGATTGATAAACAAATACCAAAAATAAGAGAGATGTATAAGAGAAAAAGAGATTTGATGTTAAAAGCTTTAGAAAAACATTTTCCAGAAGGTTCAAAATGGACAGAGCCTGATGGTGGGATGTTTTTATGGGTAACCCTTCCAGATAAGATAAATACAAAAGAGATGTTTCAAGAAGCAATTAAAGAAAAAGTTGCTTATGTTCACGGTGCTGCTTTTTGTGTTGATGGAAAAGGATATAATTGTATGAGATTGAATTTTAGCAATACCGAGGATGACAAAATTGAAATTGGAATTAAAAGATTAGCTAAAATAATAAAAAAGAGAATGAAATAGTTTTATATAACGATAAAGATATTAATTATATGCACAAAGTTTTAGAAAAACAAGGAAAAAAAGTTCTTCTTTTAGGAAACGAAGCGATAGTTAGAGGTGCTCTGGAATCTGGAGTTGGTTTTGCTTCTACTTATCCTGGAACACCATCTTCAGAAATAGGAGAAACGTTTGCAGAAATAGCAAAAGATGCTGGAATTTATTTTGAATATTCAACTAATGAAAAAGTAGCTTTAGAGGCTGCTGCAGGAGCAGCATTGTCTGGAGTAAAATCTATTGCTTTTTTCAAGCATTTTGGTTTGAATGTTGCTTGTGAAAGCGTATTTCCATTAGCGTATACAGGAGTAAAAGCCGGTATGGTGATAGTTGTTACAGATGATCCAAGTTGTCATAGTTCTGGCCAAAGTGAAGAAGATACTAGACCTTTTGCAAGAATAGCACATTTACCAATGCTAGAACCATCAAATTCTCAAGAGTGTAAAGATTTTGTTAAACTAGGTTTTAAGTTATCAGATAGATTTAAAATACCTTTTTTCATAAGAACAACAACAAGAGTTTCTCATATGAGAAGTGTTGTAAAACTAGGAAAGATTATTAAAGGTAAAACAAAAGGAAGATTCATAAAAGACATCATATACAAAAATTTTCCACCTTATATAATGGAAACACATGAAGAACTACATAAAAAGTTGGATAAATTAAGAGATATTTCTGAAAAAATTGATGTAAACTTTTTTGTTAATAAAAACATTAAAAG
>JAFCFQ010000080.1 GCA_017608545.1 Candidatus Aenigmatarchaeota archaeon | reverse complement strand
TTTTTCTTTCTGCAAATAAATCAAGTGGTTTCAGAGCCTATAAAGTAGATAAAAATTCTATTAAGGGGTTTTCACAACCTGTCATTATTAAAGAACTTCCACATGACCATGAGGACTTTCTAATATTTGCAACTCTTCCAAAACAGGGTACACAAACACCCATCCTATACTCTGTACTTTATAATTTAACAGGATATTCACTTTCAGAGGTTAAAGAAATACTTTCTAATGATTTAGCAGGATTATGTAGTCTTGTATGGGAAGCAATGGGGCCCACAAACTTACCTCTTCCACTACATTATGCAGATAAATTAGCAGGATTCTGCAAGAACATAGAACATCCTTGGGATCCAGAAATTTTATCTCCATTATTCATCTAGTAAAGTTATAAAACAAAAATAAATATCTATTGATTTGTTAGTTACCTTATTTGTTGTTTTATTTCTTCTTTTTTCTCTCTTCTTCAATTGCTAAGTCTACTAAATATCCTATTACCAGACAAAAAATGGGAACAAAGATAAAAGGAAAGAAAGAAAAAGTTATAAGAGATATTATTATTCCTAGAAAAAACCCTATAATACCAGAAGCTATTGTTACTGTTACTTCTCTTTTTGTACCATCTGTAAAGATTAAAAAAAATCGCTCATTGCGATAAATTATCTGACTTTGCTTTGTACGTTTTTTTTCATTTTTTGTTCTTTCTGGAGAAGTTTTAGCAGAAATATTTTTCTTCACTGTTTTAACTATCCAATTTGTTATATCTTCTATTTCATTTTTAGACAAAGTTTTAGGAAAATATTCAATATAACCCCTAATTTCATTTAAGGATTTTAACTTAACATATTCAAATTCCATTTCAGGTTTTGAGTTCAAAAGTAGTAAAATATTGCGAATCGTGATTTTACGCTCTCCTCAATGGTGACTTTTAAGAATTATCTTTTTTTCCTTTAAGGCATAATTAATGATTTTATATAAAATATATCCATGCCTTTTTATCTGTTTGACAGGTGAAAATAACTCCTTGTTTGATAGAGAATTATCTCCCCAATTCTTTGTTTCTATATTAAACAACCCTGTTGGTCCTATTACTAGATGATCTATTTGAATAGAGTGAATGATATCATCATCTTTTCTATTATAGATTGGAGGGGAAAAGGAAAAATAAACATTATTAACAATATGGTAATCATCTGATAATCTACTTAATTCTTCTACTGCCTTTTTTTCTCCTAAAGCCCCTAAAAAGAATGGATGTATTTTTTTATAGAGGGAATAATTTTTTTCTTTAATAGTGTTAAGGAAAGAAACAATTTCCTCTAAAGTAGAAAAGTTTGCATATCCTTCTTCCCTCAGTTTCTCAAATAGCAATTTTGATGAGTTAGTCTCAAAATGTATGATTGCCATTTCAATACACGCGCTCCTTTAACGATAGTTTTAATTAATGTGTATCATATTTTTGGTTAGTATAATTTTCTGTATACTTACATTGAGGAAAATTAGAACACCCATAAAACAGTCCTCTTTTTCCCTCTCTTACTACTAATTTACTTCCACATTTTGGGCATACTTTTTCTGTTTCTTCAACTTTCTTAAATTTCTCTTCAATCTTTTTAAAAATCTTCTTAATTTTTCTATCAAATTTGTCATCTGCATGCTTGAGTATTTCTATATCTAGTACACCTTCAAGATAACGAATAAATTCGATTATTTGATATATCATGTCCCAATCCTCAGTAACTATTGCTAACTCATGGGCTATAGATCCAATTACAGATATAGGATGGTTTAATGCTCATTCTTTAACAGTAAAAACAACATTTCCTTTCTTGTCTATTCTAAATGTGTCACTATTTATACCAATTATTATTGTTAAAAGAAGAAATATGAGAAAAATTAGAGTTTTTATGAGGTATTGTACTATAAAACATATGATTTAGTTATTTGGAAGTACAATTTTACATCCTATTTCTTTAGCTAATTTTTTTGCTTTCTTTAAATCTTTATCATCTCTAATAACTAGATATTTTCCTTTTTTTGTTTTATATAATTCAAAATCATTTTTTTCTCTAACATCAATTTTCTTGGCATTTTTTGGTAGTCTTGGTGGTTCAACTTCCCATTCATAGATACATTTTCTAAATAGTTCTTTTTTATTATCTATTCGAGGGAAATTAGCAGGTTTCATTTTAGCCATTAATTCTATGCTACTAGCAGTAAATTTTCCCATTTTTTTGGTAACCTCGTTTTGTATTTGAAATCTAAAAACTCCCTCTTTTTCATTAAAAGAATAACCATTTTCTTGAATTTCCTTTATTTTTCTACGATTGAAAAATTCATAGGGAAAATAATTAATCCATGAGAATCTTTTTCATACAATATTTGATTATTTAATAAGTTTAATAATAAATCATAAAACATCATCATATCCTTTTCCAGCATATTTATAATTTAGAAAGATATAAGACATATGCAATGGTAAAAATAGGAATTTTTGGTTTGCCATCTTCTGGAAAAACTGTCTATTTAGCGATGTTATATCACTGGTTAGTTCACGTTCCTCCCCACAAAAGGAATGATATAACTAGAAATTTAGATATTACACTTGACAAAGAAAA
>JAFCFQ010000079.1 GCA_017608545.1 Candidatus Aenigmatarchaeota archaeon | reverse complement strand
ATTATACAGTTATTGAGACTTTATCAAACATCTATTTTGAAAAAGAAGGTACATGGCGTGAAATCTGGAGAAAATGGAACAAAGCTTTTAGTGTAGAAAGGGTTACTGAAGCATTTTTTGAAGATTATAAAAGGATTTTCTTTAAGTTAAGAGAAGAATTTGAAAAGCAAAATATACCTTCCAAAGAAGGTCATGAGTTCACGTTGCAGTTTTTAAACAGAATAATGTTCATTTACTTTATTTCAAAGAAACGATGGATCGAATATCCAAAATTTATGAAGTGGCTTTGGACTTTTTATAAAAAGTTGAATAAATATGGAACAGACGAGTTTTATGAGAAATGGCTTAAACAAGTTTTCTTTAAAGCATTTAATAACCGTTCAAACGAGATAACTGGTTTAACAGGAGAGGTAAAAAAAGTATTATCTAACTCTCCTTATTTAAATGGTGGATTGTTCAAAGAGAATGGACTAGATAATTTGCAAATAAAAATAACAGATAAATTATTTCAAGAAGTTTTTGATTTCTATGAGAAATATAACTTCACAATAAAAGAAGATATGCCTCTTGAATCAGAAGTAGCTGTTGATCCTCAAATGATTGGTTATGTCTATGAATCATTAGCTAATGTGGCTGAAGAAATCTACGATAGAAATGATTTAGGAATATTTTACACACCAAGAGTTGAAGTTGACTTTATGTGTAGAAGAACAATAGTTGAATATTTGTCAAAAAATTTTAAAGAAATACCAAAAGACAAAATTTACCACTTGGTTTTTGATCTATATCCTGAAAAAGAGAAAATTGAAAAGTGGTTTGATGAAGAAGAATTATGGTATCAGCTCGAAGAGGTGTTAGACAATTTATATGCTGTAGACCCTGCTTGTGGCTCTGGAGCATTTTTAGTTGGGTTATTGAACGTTTTGACAGAACTTTATAAAGTGATAAATAAGCACATAAAAAGAGAATTAACAGATTTTAATTTAAAAAATAGAATTATTCAAAATTCTCTTTATGGTGTTGATGTAATGCCTTGGGCAATTCATGCAGCAGAATTAAGATTATGGCTGCAGTTAATTGTTGAAACTGAATTCAAAAAAGAAGAATTAAGAAAACATCCATTACTTCCTAATTTAAACCTTAATTTAAGAATTGGAGATTCCCTAGTTCAGGAAATTGGTGGGATAAGTTTTAATATAAGAACTAATGATTTGAAACCTCATTTGAAGAAGAAACTTGAAAATTTGAAGTATGAGAAAAGAAAATATTTTATAAATGACCCTACTGCCAAATTCAAAGCTCCTGAAGAGGTAAAAGTAGAAGAAATCAGGCTTTTTGAGGAGATAATTGATGAAAGTGTTAAGAATTTAGAAACAGACATTGAAATTTATAAAAATAAAATTAAAAGTGCTAAATCACAAAGAACTTTAACAGGAGAATATGCTGTTGATAAGAAAAAAGTAAAGCAGAATGAAGTAAGTATTGAGAAAAATAAAAAAGAAATTGAAAAACTAAACAGAATCAAAGAACTTCTAAAAGACCCAGAAAAGAAACCATTTGTTTGGGATATTGATTTTGCTGATGTTTTTGCAGATAAAGGCGGTTTTGATATTGTGATTGGGAATCCTCCTTATGTAAGGCAGGAAATGATTTCTCCGCCAAACAAATTAAAAGCAGATGTTAGTTTGGAAGACAGAAGAGAATACAAAGAAAAATTGATTAAATCTGTAAAAAATATTTTCCCAGTTATTGATAAAATAGACAAGAGGAGCGATTATTACATTTATTTTTATTTACATGGACTTGGATTGTTAAATGAAAAAGGAGTATTTTGTTTTATAACTTCTAATTCATGGCTTGATGTTGGATATGGGAAGAATTTACAAGAATTCTTGTGCAAATATGTTCCAATAATCGCAATTTATGATAATCCTAAAAGAAGCTTTGCCCATGCTGATGTTAATACAATTATTGCTTTGTTTGGAGCTCCGCAATTTAAAGAAGAAACGATACAGGGATTAAAAATTCATGGCAATAATAACTGGTCAGCACTCAAACACACAACTAAATTTGTGATGTTTAAAAAGCCATTTGAAGAGGTTTTATCACCAAAAAATCTAATTGAGGTTGATAAAACAAAAGTTCAAATAAAAGGAGGAACCATAACCGAATTAGTAAAAAATGTCAAGACAACACATGATTACAGAGTATTCCCAATTTTTCAAGAAGACTTATTAGAAGACGGCTGGGAGTATCCAGAAAATTATGACAAAAACAAAGACAAAGGCAGGTTCAAAACAGGACATTACACAGGAAACAAATGGGGCGGTAAATTCCTCAGAGCTCCTGATATTTTCTATACAATTTTGGAGAAGGGGAAATTTAAAAGATTGAAAGACCTAGGAAAAATTGAAACTTATTTGAATACAGGTGGTGCAGATAAATTTTATTTTGTAAAACTAATTAAGAAAGTCGATCAAAACTTTGCGAAAATTAAAAATGTAGAATTTAATGAAGAATTTGATATAGAATCTAAATTTCTGCAACAAATAATTAACTCATCTCTGCAATTATCTCGAATATTAATTGATAAAAAGAAAATATATCAAAATTAAAAATAAATGAATATATTAAATTTGGAGTCAGAAAAAGATACAATAAACGATCCGGACCATCGAGTCGAACTCCTTGGTGGAAACTTCCGAAACAAGCAAGAAATTGTGGGGAGATTTTATTTCCAAGGAATTATAACAATAAAATTGCAGTATTTTATAATCCTAAAAAGTTCATTGCAAATAGATTTTATAGATTCGAAACAAAAAATCATAGAACTCTTATTTATATTCTAAATTCCACTTTAAGCATCTTTTTGATGGAATTATATGGAAGAAGAAATCTAGGTCAAGGTGCTCTTGATTTGGAAAAGACAGAATTAAAAGAATTGCCTGTTTTGGACATTGCAAAAATAAAAAATTACAAAGGACAGATCCTAAATCGTGAAATCAGTTCGATCTTCACAGAACTCGGCTTTGACCCATCAAAACCAATTCGTGAGCAGGAGCCAAAACCTCTTCCTGACAGGGCAGAGCTTGATAAGATTATTTTTGATGAGCTTGGCTTGACTGAAGAAGAGAGGAAAGAGGTTTATTGGGCTGTGGCT
>JAFCFQ010000078.1 GCA_017608545.1 Candidatus Aenigmatarchaeota archaeon | reverse complement strand
TTGAGAGTTTACTTTGAGCCAACAAATCAAAATTTTTACTCTCAACCAATTAGTATACGTGAAAAGGAATGGCACTATTTTGAAGTTTATTGGTTTGAAAATAATACAAATTCAAGAATAAAAGCATGGTACGATGGAAATTTAAAAATCGATGAAATGGTTGATAGTCAAGGTGAAGGTAAATCAGTCGATGAATATAGATTTGGTGGCGTTGCTGTTGGAGGCGGAGGGATTCCAGACCTTTTTGTTGATTGTGTAGCGATTAGTAATGAATACATTGGAGAAGAATGTTATCCTGATTCAGAACCATACTTCGTTTTTAATTTAAAAAATTCAAATTTTTTTGCTAAAACAGAATTTCCTTTAGAAGAATCAAAATTTTTTTGTAATGGTATTCTTTGCTTAAAATTTGATGAAGGTTTTGGAAATAAAGCTTATGATTCTTCTCTTTTTCATAATGATGGAATATTAGGAAATGGAACCGTTGGAACTAAACCTATATGGAAATCTGGGAATGATTGTATGTACGGGAATTGTTTGGAATTTGATGGAACTCCTTATGAAATAGCTGATGTTGTAAATGTGACCGATATTCCTAATGGTTCTTTAACGATTATGGCATGGATTTATCCAAAACAAATTTTAGGTGATGAAAGAGCAATAGTTTCAAAGTGGTCTCATGGAAATTCTGGGAATGAATGGATATTCCGTTTAAGTAATTCTTCCACGTCACAATTGCAATTTTACATAATTAACACGACAAATGGTTGGGAAGAAGCAGATTCAACCAACGCGAACATTCAAAAAAATAATTGGTATCATGTTGCCGTTACTTATAATAGAGAAACCGGACAAGTAGAATTCTATAGAAATGGAATACGTTTAACAACTAATAGATTGATTGGGCAAACAAGAGATGGTTCACAAATAGTTAGGATAGGTTCCCAAGGTGGAGGAAGTTTAGACCCGTTCAATGGTACTATAGACGAGGTAAGGATTTGGAATAAAATATTAACTCAACAAGAAATTCAAGAGGAAATGAACAAAGGTTAATTTTTTAAAAATTTATTCAAAAAAGGTAATTGCTCTTTTACTTTCCTCTTAGAACAATGCAAAATTTTTCCTAAATTTTCATAAGATTCTTCTTTTTTATTTCTTAAAGCTTTTGTTTTTCCTAATACGATCAATCTATCAGGTGGTTTGTACATCACGAATCTTTTATTCTTCCCAAGAAGAGTTATACCAGCTATTAACTCTCTCATGTATTTTTTAAATCTGTAATTTTGATTAATAGTTACTTTACTTCTAAACAAATCAGCTTTGCTTAACAATTCAAAAGCTTCTGCTATATCTTTAGAATCTTTAAATTCTTTAGGAATGTTTTGTTCTATCCACCAAAATATTTCGTCAATATCTTTATCACTTTCGTTCATTGCTTGTAAAGCTTTTCCTAAATCATTTGACTGAAAAATTATTCTTAAAACTTTGAATATGTCTATTTTTTTGTCTCTAAGACCAAACTCCATGCTTTTAGAAAAAGTTTCTAAATCATTTATTGCAGACCTTATATCACCATCAGAATCAACAGCAATTCTTCTTATCATATCTTTGCTAATTTTCATTTTTTCTTTTAAGGCTATTTTATTTAATTCCTTTTCTATTAAATTTACAGGTATTTTATTAACTCTTAACAAAATACAATAATTTCTCAATGTTCTTAATTTTTTATCGTATGCATTATTTGCAGTTATTATTACAGGATAAACACTTTGTTTTACTACTTTAATAATTTCAGCTATTGCTCCTCTATCACTAATTGAGTCTACCTCATCTATCAATATCATTCTTTTATTTAACAAAGAACCCTCTTTAGAAGCTGGTAACAAAAATTCTTTGATGTAAGAGGTAATATTTTCGTTGCTTGCATTAATTTCTATTAAGTTAAATTTATTTTCCTTTGCTATAATTTCTGTTATTAATGTCTTTCCTGTTCCAGAAGGTCCATACAAAAGCAAAGCTTTACCCCTTTTCCATTTTTTGAGATAATCAATAATTTTTTTAATTACAGTTTTCTGACCTACAATTTCCACTAATCTTTTTGGTTTATACTTTTCAACAAGCATCTAATCACTTTTTGTAAAGTGCAAATTGAGCTAGTAAAGCTTCTAGCTGTAACTGTTCGTTAGCACCTTGATTTAATCTAAATTCAAATTCTCCAACCTTTTCAACAAGTTCAATTTTTGATTTATCAGAAATATCAAGTTTGTATATTTGATTTGAAATTTCCTTTATCAAATCTTGTCCAGAAACACCTTTTTTTAGCAACAAATCTTTTAAAATTTCTCTAGCATCTAAAAATTTTCCATTTAAAGCAAAATTTATCATATCAAGAACTTCTTTAGGTTCTGCTTGCGAAGCAACTTCATAAATAATATCTTTAGTAATTTTCTTTCCCAGTATTGCTGATGCTTGGAGAATGTTAGTTGCTTTTCTTAAGTCACCTTCAGAAATCAAATAAATGGCTTCTAAAGCTTTTTTATCTATTTTTAATTTTTCTCCATTTACAATTCTTTTTATATATTCAAAAACATCTTCTTTAGACAGAGACTTGAATCTAAAAATCGCTGCCCTACTTTGTATAG
>JAFCFQ010000077.1 GCA_017608545.1 Candidatus Aenigmatarchaeota archaeon | reverse complement strand
TTATCTGAAAAATGATTTTCATGTATTTCTGGTCCAGCAAAATTACTGCTTTCAGAATCTGAATATCCTACTCCTTCATCATTATCATGGAAATGATTGTTTCTTATCAAAACCCCTCTATAACTATCGCCACCTATTCCTGCAACAGTATTATAGATTTCATTATGTTCAATTATAATGTTATTACTTGAAGCATCTGTAGGATTTATATAAATTCCAGATGTAAAATTATGGATAATGTTATTTCTAATTTTTACACCCTTACGATTGTAATAAAATTCAAATCCCCTTACAAAACCGCTAATAGATGATCCATCCAGTTCAAATCCTTCAAAAGTTATGTCATCGGCAGCAACTGTAAAATAACCTTTCAAAATAGTACCAGTTTCTGCACTTAATGTTATCCCATTCACATTCACTAAAGGGTTTTCTTCATAAGTCCCAGCAGGAACTTCAATTACATCTCCGGGGTCTGCAGCATCAATCGCATCTTGAATTGTCCATCCTATTGGAGCAACAGAATTATCATCTGTATTGGTTGCAGTATCTACAGTAGTTACAAGCCAAGCATCTTCTACATCAGAAGAAGTTGTTGCTTGAAGTGTAAATTCTTCAGAATCTCCAGGAGCTATTAAACCATCTGGATTCTTTATTTTGTAACCACAACTATCTCCATTATCTATATAAAGCTCCCAATTACTAGGTGCTTCTCCGCATGTTAAATCAGAATAACCTAAAGGATAAAGAATCACTTTATTCACTGGACTAGAACTTGAAACATCATTACTTACTTCAACAATAAAATTCGTAGGTGTTTCAGCAGTCAACCATTTATCAGCAACTAAAGTAACACTACTAGTATGCGCAGCACTCACACTCCCCAACATCATGAAAACAGCTGTCATCACCATTAAACTTAAAAATAATTTTTTCATCTCTCTTTTTTTCAACCTCCTTTCATCTCTTTTCTGCCAAATTTAAAATCTGGAAAATAAATTTTTTTAGAGATTCTCACAGCTCTTTCTCCCCTCATAGAAAAAAGATATACTTAACCTATTTAAATATTTTTATCGTCGAGAAAATACTTTTTGTTGCTACTTTTTTTTGATGAATAAATCCTAAGGAGTTTTTTATTATATTTTGGTTTAAAGATTTACCATCCAAACACTTTTACGAGAGAATTCTTTTGAGAGATTTAAATGAAGAATTAATTGATAAAACCTTTCCTCAAAAGGATCTCTTTTAATCAATGCTATTTTAAGACATAGAAGATGGCAGAGTTCTATAAAATTCTTAAAAAACGTTGATTGTTCATTAATTGGAATCATTGCTAAGGGAATTGGTTGTTTTAGTGTGGGGGTTTTTAATACAATGAATAATAAAATAGCTCCCTTTTGTTTCTGAACAATTAAATTAACCCCTATAAACTCATTTAATATGGAAGGGTTAATATTCATCATTTCCAAAAACTTAGATATATTCTGGAATTCTATATTTACTATTTTTAATAATTCTTATCTTCCCTCGGTCCTTGGCATCCATTTATAAATCTTATCATGATGGTCAAAATAATATACAACAATCGTTTCTCTTGGATGGTCTATTTTAAAAATCAAAACAAAATGCTTATCGATATGAACTCTATTAAATGATTGCAAAGGTTTTTTTAAAAATTTGTATACATAATTTGGATTTCTTCTGATTTCCTTAATCTTTTTATCAATTATTCTTAATTGTTTTGGATTTTTCTTGGATAATTTTTTAAAAATTTTGTCTGCTTCTTGTTTTATCTCCAAAGCATACATCTTAAAATTATAAATACCTCTCAAGAAAATTATCTACCTCAATGCTCTTCTGTCTTTCTATTTCTTTCATCCTTTCAATAAATTCAGGACGAAGGTCTGGTTCATTTTCTTGTTCTATATATCTCTGAATAATAAATTCTATGGCTTCTCCCTTATCTTTAAATCCGTATTTTGCTTTCACAATATTCAAAACTTTATTAATATCTTCACTTATCTTTATTAAAGCATTTACCATTTTAAAACTTATTTTTAATTATTTTAACTAAGTTTAAATTATTTATAAATATTTCTATTGTCGTCGAAAGAATATACTCGTTTAAGAAAAACAATATAATATTTAATTCTAAATTCTCTTTTCTTCTTTATAAACATGTTGTTTCATAACAGCATTCAATTCTCTTCTGTTGTGTAAGGATGCTCTTTCAAATAAGCTCGCTCTTCTAAAGGATCATCAAGGTAATGTCTTCTTAATTCTAATTGAGCAAGGTATCTATTAGCAACTCTCTCAAGATAAACTTTTCTCTCTTCTGGAGTCAGATTCTTTACCGCTTCTTCAAGCCTCGCTTCTTCTCGTTCTCTAAAATAGTCAATTATTCTCAATTTCAGGTTACCTCCTTTCACTCATGTTTACCCTGCTTTTAGGAGATTTCTCTTTATGTAAATATTATAAGCTTTTTTATATATTTTTCTCTTAATCAAGCATAACTTTTAAAAAGAATATAATAATTAGAAGTATAAGAGTCTAACTAAAATGGGGTTGATAGAAACAATCACACTTTTCATAATTGGGTTTGTAGCTTTTTTTGCGACAGGCATAGATGATACAGCAGCGTATGCAG
>JAFCFQ010000076.1 GCA_017608545.1 Candidatus Aenigmatarchaeota archaeon | reverse complement strand
ATCAATAAATTCACTTAAATTCCCATTTTCTAAACTAAAATTCTCAGTTATATTACTGATGCTATATCCAGTTATGTTAGATTCATTTTGAGCTGTAACAATTCCAATTTCCAACAAAATAAAAACAAAAATTATAAGGATTACTAACAAAAACATTATGTTTGATATTCTTGATAAAGATTTCATTTTCTCATCTTCAAATAACATAATTTTGAAGGTCCAACTCTTCTTTGGTGAACTAAACCTTCAAAAGTCATTCCATAAATGTACTTTGATACAGTAATTCTATTGATTCCAGTTTTCTCAGCGATTTCAAGTATAGTTAAACCTTCTGGATGTTCTTTCAGACTTTTTATTATCTTCTCTTTGAAATTATTTTCTACCATGTTTTTTACCTCTCAAATAACACAGCTTTGCCGTTCCAACCTTTCTCTGTTTTATCTTTTTTTCTCCAAGTAGCTGATAAACATATTTTGTGACAGAATGCCTACTCATACCAATATATTTTGCTATTTCAACAATTGTTAAACCTTCTGGATGCTTTTTAAGAATACTTAAAATTCTATCTTTAACATCATTTTTTTTCATATAAACACATTAACAAAGAGGTATACCAGCTTTGATTAACATAAGAAATGTGTAATTTCATTTAAAAATATTTATATAGAGAAAAATATACTTTAACAATTTTTTTCAAAAATTTTAACAAATTTCATAAGAAACCAAAGGGTAAAAGGAAAATTTTAAAGGCAGGTTAAACTAATTTAAATCATGGAAGATTTATGGAAAAAGTTTAAAGAAGAAACAAAAGAACACATAGAAAAAATAAATGAGTTTTTGAATGAGCTAAATGAGAAATCTCATTTTCAAGAACCATTGATAATTAATGAGAAATCTCAAATATTTGAACAAACTCAACAAGTGGTTCTAGAAGATGAGAAATCTAAAAGGATTTCTCATGTACCAAGAAAGAAAATTTATGGAAAGTTAAAAAATCTAGTAAAAGAGATAATGGAAAAGGAAAATGTCTCAAGAGCTCAAGCTTATAGAAGAGCTAAAAAAAGATTTCTTGAAAATTCTCAATAGTTAATAATAAATTCTTCTAATTGAGAAGTATTTTTATGTTCACAAAAAATGAGATAAGAGATTTGATAATCTCAGTTTTTGCTTTAGCTTTAATATTCAGCTCATTTAAAATAGAGCTGATATTTGTAACTCTGTTTGTAGTGATAATTGTTTTTTTCTCTCATGAAATGTCTCATAAATTTTTGGCACAACATTATGGTTGTGATGCAGAATACAAAATGTGGCCTTTAGGTTTATTTCTAGGATTAATAACAGCCCTAATTCCTGGTGGATTTGTAATAGCTGCTCCTGGAGCAGTATACATTTCTCCTTATAAAAAAGGTTTTGCTTTTAGGATTGCACATTTAACAAGAAAACAATACGCTTTAATAAGTCTTGCAGGACCTTTGATTAATATAATTCTTGCAATTTCTTTGTTTTTATTAAATTTTATTTATCCTTTAGAGTTGTTTATTATGACAGCTAGAATATCTTTCTTCTTAGCGTTTTTCAATTTATTACCAATTCCACCAATGGATGGGTCTAAAATTATGGCTTGGAACTTAAGAGTATGGTTATTAGTAACAGTAATAGCTTTTATTGGTTTGTTTATTTAAATGACTTTTACTAAATTCTTTTCATGGGAGTTGAAGAAATAGTAATAGGAAGAGAGCCTGAAGACTTTGAAGTTTATGGGAAAAAAGCTTGCATATTTCTTGGGAAGCATATCGTTGGAAAAGGTTTTAATTATCATTTAACAAACCCGATACTAATGGACGTTCTACGCCCACATGTGATTTTGATCGTGGGAAAGAGAGGCTGTCTCACAGGAGACCATTTTATTTTTACTGATAAAGGATATAAAAAAATAAAAGATTTCAAAGAAAGTACAGATAAGGTTTTATCTTTTAACATACAAAGTTTAGATTTTGAATGGGAAGAAGCAAAATTGTTAAAATATCCGATAAATGGAGAAGATTTACTAAAATTTAAATTAAGTGATGGTAGAGAAATAACCACTACAGAAGAGCACCCACTTCTTGTTTTTCATAATAATGTTGTTTTGTTGTGGAAAAAGGCTAAAGACATAAAAGAAGGAGAATCATTAATCATACTAACACAACTGCCAGAAGTAAAAAATGATAAAGAATCTTTAAGAATTGCTAGATTGCTTGGCTTTATTTTAGCAGATGGAACAATAAGCATTAAAAAAGGTAGATGGAAAGACGGAAGAGGATATTGGTATAATGGGACAAAAAGAAGACTTAGGATATTTAATGCTTCTGATGAAGTGTTAAGAACTGCAAAACAAGATTTAGAAAAAGAATTTAACATAAAAGTTAAGAGATACAAAAGAAACGATTGCAATTGCGAAGTTATTGAAACTAAACAAGGAAAAGTTGTTAGAAAATTTGTTAACTTAGGTGTTCCCTTAGGAAAAAAAGCAAGAATTATTAGAATTCCAAAAATTGTGTGGAAAAGTTCTAATAAATTTAAAGCAAATTTTATTAAAGCTCTTTTTTCTTGTGATGGTTATGTGGAAAAAAACGGTGCTAGAATCGAATATTATACAAGCTCAGAA
>JAFCFQ010000075.1 GCA_017608545.1 Candidatus Aenigmatarchaeota archaeon | reverse complement strand
AAAAATGCAAATGTCTCTATATCAAGCATACTACATTCATCTATAAAAACAACTCCTGGTAGTAACTCACATCTTCCTTGTTGAACTAAGCTTTTTATCGTTTCATCAACTTCTTTTCTAACTTCAGGTTCTATTTCTTTTGATTCTCTTCCACCAAAAAATATGCTAAATATATCTCCTCCCCTTCTTGCACTAGCAATATCTAAAGCATTAAGGTTAACTGGAAAAACAAATTCCTTTTCTTTAAAAACTTTTCCTTTAGGTACATCTAATAGTCTTGCAGAAGATAAATCAACTTTTTTATCTTTGGCACTTTCTTTACTTTTTCCAAGTTTTACAATTCTTCCACCATCAACATCTATTTGAACTATATCTCCGGTTTCTATTCCTTGTTGTATGAGTTGCATTGCAAAGCTTTGATCCATTGTTAATTTTTTACTTTCATCTTTTGTTGCAATTTTAATTGTAGCACCAGAAGGAATTTGTTGATAAGGATTATAAGGATGTTGAGTTTTTTCTATTGAAAGTTCTTTCACTTCACCTTCATAAATTTTTCTCATTTCATGAATTCTTGCTCCTATTGCTTTTCTTAAAGTTTGAGTTAAAAATTCAGTTTTCTTTATGTCAGTAGAAAAAATTTCACTTGCCGCTAAAGGAACAAAAGGAACATCATATCCTAATTCTCTTGCTATTGCAGTAGCTATAGCAGTTTTTCCTGTTCCAGGAGGACCTGCTAATAAAATTGCCCTTCCAGCGAATTTACCTTCTTTTATTAATCTAACAACTAAACCTGCTGCTTCTCTTGCTTCAATTTGTCCTACCATTCCATCAGCTACAGGTTTAGCCTTTAAGCCATCTAAACCCAAACCAATAATATGAGAATGTGCAGCAATTCTTTCCCATTCGCGGAGAGATTCTGTCACTTCTTTGATTTCTGCCATTGACATCACCTCTCAATTTCAATTTTTAGAACATTATTCTCAAATTCTTTTTTCGTAATAAATGAATTAGAAGGAATAGGAATTAAAGTGAAATAAGTTTTATCCTTTGCAAAAGCTTTAACTTCTATACTTTGTTCTAATTTTTTAACTTCTATATCTTCCATTTTTTCAACATCAGGTAATTTTATTTGAATCATTTTTTTATTTCCTAAAGTTTTAACTTTTGTTTCTGGTTCTTCTGTCACTTTTGAAATTCTTCTCATTGGTTTTTCTTCAACTTCTTCTATAGAAGGTTTAACTCCTAATTTTCTCTTTATTTCAGGTTCTAAATGTTTGTAGTTGCCAGAAGTTTTAACTTTAATTTTAGGTTTCCCACCAGTATTAGAAGTTATGGTAATGCTAACTCCACTACTACCTCTTGGCATTTTTAAATCAATTTTTGGGAAATCAAAAAAATCTGAACCAAACATTTTATCAATCTTTTTAAATTCACTTTCTATATCATCAAAAACATTTTCATATTTTCTTATTTTCGGTTTAAATAATTCATTTCCACAATAAGGACAAAATTTCCAGTCGTCTTTTACTTTTTTTCCGCAATGAGAACATTTTTTGCTTCTAAACATTTTTATCACTTTTAATGAAGTCTTTTAAAATATTTATATTTTCTTCATGAGCACTTCTCCTCTTTTTATCTATGCTGATTTTTAATCTCTTTGCTTTCTCTATACTTAAATTTACAGCTTCTAATTCTTTCAAACTAAATCCTTTACCCTTTCTTTTCCTACCTGTAATTCCCTTTACGATAGGTCTTAACAATGAAATCACCTTTTCGGTAGTTTCATTCTTTCATCGATTTCAATTGCTATTTCTTTTATATTAGAAAGCACCCTTAACAGATCTTTCTCTATTTCATTTATTGTTTCTTCTATATTTCTTTCTCTTAATTCATATTCGTTTCCAACACGCCTAATTAAACCGCAACTCAAAAATTTATTTAAATAGTAAACTGTAATTCCTCTTGATAACTTCAGTTTATTCATTAAAAGCATAGAAGTTACTCTTTTTCCCTTTTCAGAGAATTTTAATATCTCTTTAAATATTGCTATTGCAGTTTTTTCTTTATCTCTTGGTTCCATAAAGCCTAAGCATTTGCAAAACCATTGTATGTCAATTTCAAGATTTTTTTCAGCAGGCTTCCTTATATCTCTAATTACAAATTCCTTAACAGGTTCCTCTATTTTTTCCATTTTAAATCACTTTGGTTATTTTAGTTAATTATATTTATTACAGTTAAATTTAAATATTTTATGCATATAATATTATACGGGCAAGAGGAATTTTTTGGAAATCTTGCCCATTCTTTTCCATATCGTGTCCTTACTTCCTTGAGCAAGGATTTCATTAAACAAGGAGGTGATGGATATGATATGGATATACTATGGGGGTGTACCTCCACCAATATAATACTAAGATGAGGCCTTATGGCTGACATTTTTAGGTGATTTTTATGACTTGGGAAAGTTGTATATTAAGAAGGATTAAACAACGAGAACAGCCTGAAAAAAATAAAAAATTAACAGAGGTATGAATATGTCAGAAGAAAAAAGATACACAAGATTCGAGAAGGCAAGAATTATTGGTGCAAGGGCTTTGCGGGCTTTGCAAATAGCAAGAGGAGCTCCTGTAATGGTTAAAACTAAATTAAAAGATCCTATAGAAATTGCTAGAATTGAGTTCGAAAAAGGAGTTATACCTATAGAAGTAAAAAGACCAAATAAGGAATAATTATGAAATCAATAATAATAGAGGATGTAGAAAAAGAAGAGTTTGAAAAATTGAAACAGAAATATTCTAAAGCTTTAATTTCGAAAAGAAAAAATGGATCTGAAAGAATTTTTGCTGGAAATAAAATTTTTGTTCTTAGAAAATCATAAAGTAAATATTGAAATTAAATAACCAACTAAAGCTCCTGTACAAACGAATGGCAAAGCAGGTAAAGGCCTAGTTTTTCTCGTTATTATTAATGTTAATACCATTAATGCTACTAATGAACTAATCATTGTTATTAAGGAATGTAAAATTGTGAATTTGTTTAAAATAGAAACAGAAAACATTAACGGTATTATGACATCTCCCAAGCCTAGTTGAAATATATGGATTTTCTTCTTAGTTTTCTGATGAGGTATATACTTAGCTTTTTTGAATTTATGAGGAGCTGCAATTGTAAATGCCATTGGTTTTTCTATTATGGCTTTGGCCATTTTGACCATATGTTTTGTTATAAAAACTGAAACGAAATCGTAAATGGATAAAATCATCATAAATATTATACAAGGAACAATTCCTAATGATAATCCTAGCAAAGCACCTACTCCAGACCCAGAAAATATTGCAGCAATGTTTTGACTAATAATAGTAGGCCTTAAAAACTTCCAAACAGTTAATGTTAATGCGAACAAAAAATCTAAAGATAG
>JAFCFQ010000074.1 GCA_017608545.1 Candidatus Aenigmatarchaeota archaeon | reverse complement strand
AATTTTTTGTGATAATTGTAGAAAATATGGTGTGATAGATAGATGGTGGGATTATAAAAATAATACATTTAAAAAGGAAAATAGTGAGATTTTTTCGCTCAAAACTTAACCAAAAAACTCCAAACAACTTATGAAGAAAGAAAAGAAAACAATTAAAGAGGAGATAAAAGAAAGTGAGTTAGGAAAGACTATTTATAGGTGGTTGGAAACAGCTATTAGCTGGAATAGTGATTATATGGGAGACATTTTTGAAGAGGAAGCGTTTGAAGAAATAACCAGCCTATTGGAAGATTTTCTTAATCAACAAAAAGAAAAATGGCAGAAAGAATTATTAGAGAAGAAGGAAAAATAAACCATATGATTGGCAAGGATATTCTCACGCATTAAAAGATATTAAACAATTATTAAAGCACTGAATCGTAGATAAGAAATAAGTTATCTATGGTTAGCAATTATTAAAATAGAGATAGATAGTTCTTTAAAAGCCGAAAATAAAAGACCAAAAAATAAAATGAACCTAAAAGTAAAATTACCCAATCCACAGGAAATGAGCATTGAGGATTGGTTTTCTCAGATGGAATTAGCTTTATACCACGCCGAAAAATCTTACGAGAAATATATTAAGGATATGGATGAAAAGCAAATAGAAGATGTAAGTATTTATCTAAATTTTCCAGAATTAGAACCATATATGGAAGATTTAGATGAAGAAGAACCAGAAAAAATTAAGGAATTAGGTTGGGAGGATTGGTATAATAACTCCCAAGAAGTTGAAATCGTAATTAGTGATTAAAGGTCAATTATTAAAATTAATTTTCTTTATTTTCGGCTCTTAGAGAATTATCTAACCAATCCTTAATAAGAGATATGAAGAAAGAAAAGAAAAAAATCCATATAAATAAAGTAAAAAATACAGCAAATATAGAGATAAGGTCTATGTGTTGTGATGTTGAAATAGATATTAGTGGTGGTGGCTATGAGGGAGAATATATATATCCAATTATTATGAGGTGTCCTAAATGCGGGAAAATTGAGCCAAAAACATATAATTTTGATACGGAGTCAGGCAAAAAAATATCATATCAAGGGATAAAAGTGCCATTTTAACCCCTATAAACCTATGAAGAAAGAAAAGAAAATTAAAAAAAAGATACAAGTTTTTTATACTATTCGAAGAGACTATGTTCCTATAGACCCGAGTTTTATGGTAAATGATTTGTCTGAAGCAACTTTAAAGATAGAAAAGGAGATAAAAAAATGGGGCACATATTCAAAAAGACAAAGGTATGGTGGTTATGAATATTTTATAGATATGATTATTTATGCTTTGAATTTAGAAACATTAGAATTATATGAATATTTAATTTTAGACAAGTATAATAAATGGGAAAAACAGACATCTTGTCATTATAGAAATACATTTAAGACATTTTTAAATGACTATTGGACAGAAATTCCACCTTTGAAATTAAGAAAAATTTTAAAAAAACTTAGAGAGAAAAATAAAAGATTAAAATATAAGATTTATTATTGGAAATTCTTTTTTCCAGAAGAGTTGATTAAAGAATTTAATATAGTATTTGGCGAAGAAACTTTTATTTTTAAAGATGAAAATGATGACTAAACATCAAGCATTGCACAATCTTTTGAGGAAAAAATATCCCGAGCAGAAAGATTTTCAGATAGAAAGTGGATTTGAAGGTGATAGTTTGTGGGCTTGGATAGATAAAAAGAAGAAAGAACAATGTTTTATATTTATAGAAGCTAAGTATGTTTATGATGAATTTTGGGAGGAAGAAAAAGAAAGTTTTGGAAATAAAAAAGATTGGAAATTACAAAATGGTTGGTATTTTAAAGAAGTAGATGAGCCCTAATAATCTATGTCCAAACCCACCAATAACCCTAAATAAACCTATGAAAACTAAAAAAGAAATGATAAAAGAGTTTAGAGAGAAGTTTCCAAAACAATATGTCCATACAAAAGAGTTAGAAGACTGGCTTTGGGCAGAGAAAAAAGATATTGAAACCTTCTGGCTCTCTAAATTAGAAGCCCAAAAACAAGAACTATTAGAGAAGATAGAGAAATCAAAAAATCAGTTTAAAGATGGGTATTATATTTTTCATTTTACCTATACATCAAATACAGGGAAAAGAATTGCAGAAGTAAATAAAGTAAATGAGCCATTACCACCAGATATGGCATATCAATTAGCCAAAAAGCATATTTCTGAATTTCCTGAATCTGTTATGGATTGGTTTGTAGAAAATCGGGGAGTAATACATATTTTAGAAGATATTAAACAATTATTAAAGCACTGAATCGTAGATAAGAAAAAAGTTATCTATGGTTAGCAACTATTAAAATAGAGAGATATGAAGAATTATGAAAAAAACCCTAATAGCAACAAAAGTCAAAGACGGATATTCTATAGAACTTATTAAAAGAACCACAGCAAACGACAGGCAAGAGGTAATGGACATAATAAGATACGAGGGATTAATATATAGACCACATTTTTCTAAAGAGCCAGACAAAGAAAATTCAAATGAGATAATTTATGCTGATTAATTTATGAAGAAAGAAGAGAAAATTAAAAGAGAACTTAAACGATTTTATTGTCAAAATTGTAATACTGAATATGTTATTGCTTTTGGATATAAAAAATTCGGAGAGCTAATTTTTTGTGATAATTGTAGAAAATATGGTGTGATAGATAGATGGTGGGATTATAAAAATAA
>JAFCFQ010000073.1 GCA_017608545.1 Candidatus Aenigmatarchaeota archaeon | reverse complement strand
CTTTGAATCAGTGTGCCGTCTTGTACGGCCTCAAAGAAGTCTGAACCTTGAACTGGGCAATTTTTTTCTTTATAGTCTCATTCTTTTAAAGAGTTATGAGACAAAAATAAAAAATTGAAAAGTTTAAATAAATCATTAAAAAATGAAAAAAATATTCAATTATTTTTGATAAAAAATAAAGAACTCTTCTAAAGAAATAAAAATCTCTTTTTTTGAAAAATAAAGATAGTCTCATTTATACTACTTTTTTTCTTAGGAATCTCATTCTTTTAAAACTATGCTAATTTTGAGAATTAGTTGAAATCTCATGAGATTCCTCTTTATTCTCATAAATCGGTGAGACTGAATAAAAACTTGTTCCTTCTCTTTCCTCTTTTATGACCAACCCTTTTTCTCGCAGTGCCTTAAGTTTTCTAAAGAGAGTAGCTTTAGAACATATCTTCTTTTTAATCACTTCCTCTTCTAAAGCTCTTGTTTCTATGGGTCCTTTCTCTTTTATGATACTGAGAATGAGAGATGAGTCTATTCTTTCTAAAGTGCGGCTCAACCTTTCTTTAGTTCCCTTGTCTTTAGTAGCATGAATTTCTGTTTCTATTTCAAATCTAAGATTTCTTAGGAGTCTTAGTATTTTATTCTCATAAGACTCTAATTGAGACTTAAATTCTTCATGTTGTTCTATTTGCTTGCTTATCCCGTCTTGTATCACTATTATATTATCTTTGTAAGTATCTATTTTCTTATCTAAAGCTAGAAAGCATTGACCAACAGCTGTTGATAATTTGTCGAACTTTTGGTTTAATTCCCCTATAGCAGAACCTATATTTAAACTTTTTTGGTCTAAAACAACTTTTTCATTCTTTTCTTTTTCTTCTTTTTTCCAAAATTTGAGCTTGAGCATTTTCATCGCTTTTTTTCTCTCGAATATTTCAATTGAGCTTTTTTGGATTTGCCACGTATTTTTCCCATAATATTGATATATGTAAATAGAGTATTAATAAATGTTAATTAATAAAATCATCAATACTTTGTTGTTTTTTATTGTTTTCATTCTGCATTTCTCTAAGAATCGATTTCATTTTTTTCTCTTTTCTATAAGCAGTCCAGTAATAACCTTCATCTCTTGTTCCCTTTGTTAACAAAAATATTATTTTTCCGATTTTTGTTCTTCCGACCCTTCCTCTCCTTTGAATAGTTCTTATTTCTGAAGGAACAGAATCATAAAAAATGGCTATATCTACAGATGGTATGTGAAGACCTTCTTCTCCAATGGGACTTGTTATTAGACAATTGTAGTAATCTGCGTTAAAATCCTTTATTACTTCTATTTGCTCTTTTTGTGTTAATCCTCTTTCTCCAGCTTGGCCAATTAAAATAGCAGGCCTGCACATTTCTTGAATTTCCTCATAAATGTGATGAATGTTATCTCTAAAATGAGAAAAAATAATTATTTTAACATCTTTATTTTTCTCAAATTCTCTCTCCAATACTTCTTTCAGTTTTATTATTTTTGGATGTTCCTCAGCTTCTTCAATAATTTTCATTGCCTTAATAAAATTAATGTCATTCAAAACTCCTTTATCTGATTTTGTTTTCTTTTGTTTAATTTTTTCTAAGTAAATTTTTGTGGCTTTAACACTTTGAGTTTCCAGAAGTTCTAAAACATGCCAAATTTTAACTCCTTCAACTATTAAAGAGATCAGATAAAACATGAAAGGTTTTCTTTGAGTTGAAATCTGTTTGCTAACCTTTTTCTGAGCTTCTAACAAATCCTTTTTAGTTCTTATAAAAAGATTGTATTTTTTCAACTTTTCTAATCTTTCTTTCAAGGCTGTTTTTAATAATTTTTGAGCGTTTTTCAAATTTTCAGAAAAATCAACTTTTAAAAATTCTGTGCTAATTCCTTTAATATAAGGTTTGACATCTGGATCAAGTTCTGTTCTTATTTCAACAGCATCTATAAAGAGATTTTTGCATATTTGTTTTATTTTTTCTTTATCACTTCCAGGAGAAGCTGTTAATCCTAAAATTCTTGGATTTTTTGCTTGTTGCATGTATATTTTTACAACAAAAGGATAAGAATATCTTTTTACAGCACGATGAACTTCATCAACAATTAACAAACTAAAATTTGATAAATTCAAAGTTCCGTTTATAAGATCATTTTGCAAAGTTTGTGGAGTTGCGCTTATGATTTTTGCTTTTTTATACATGTCATATCTTTTCCCAGGAGAAATTTTTCCTGTTAATAAAACTATTTCTTCATCTGGAATATTCATGCATTCTCTAAAAGTTTTTTGATGTTGTGCACAAAGAGGGCGAGTGGGAGCCGTTATTAAAATTTTTGATTCAGGATATTTTTTTAATCTATGAGCAGCTAAAAGAATGGACAGTGTTGTTTTTCCTAAACCTGTGGGAAGCACACAAAGAACATTTCTTTTTGAAGCAGTATTTAATATAGCTTCTTGATATCTCCTTGATTCTATGGTGTTAGGTTTTATTAAAGGATGTTCAACAAACATAAAAATAAATTAAATTAGAAATTTAAGAACCTTTTTCTTTTAAACTAACAGGACTTTCACCTGCATGCCAACTCTGCCTTGGTCTAACTTGAACATTGAAAATTCTTTCAGAGTTGTCATCTAATATTAAGGCAGCTCCCCTTGTTTTTGGTAGATCTCTCAACAATTTTTTTATATCAGATAAAAGGTAAGTTTGCATTATAGCAGATAAAGCATCAACATCTGGTTTAGCAGTCAATCTATGAGCTATGACCAAATCTGC
>JAFCFQ010000006.1 GCA_017608545.1 Candidatus Aenigmatarchaeota archaeon | reverse complement strand
TTGTTGATATTTGATTAATTTTTCCCGTAAATATTATAACTAAAACAAGAATTCCGAACATTATTCCTGCCCTTATCATTGTTGCTGTATTAGCATCAATTCCTTCTAAACCAATTTTTCCGAATATAGCTACTAGAGCAGCTGTTATTGCTGACAAAATTGCAAATATTAACCAACTGTAGCTCATATCAATCGAGTTTTTCTAATTTTTTGATTCCATTCATATAAGGCCAAAGAACCTTTGGTATCAAAACTGTCCCATCCCTTTGTTGATATTGCTCAATAATAGCAATCATTGTTCTTGAAGTTGCTAAAGCAGTATTATTTAAAGTATGAACGAAACCAATAGGAGCTTGTCCTTCTTTTTCTCTATATCTTATGTTTAATCTTCTTGCTTGATAATCAGTGCAATTTGAATTAGAACCTGATTCCCTATATTTTCCATCAGCCATCCAAACTTCTATGTCATATGCTTTTGCAGCTTTTGCTGATATATCACCACTGCAAATACTAACAACTCTGTAATGCAAACCTAATTTTTGATAAAGTTCTTCTGAATTTTTTTGTAATTCTTCTAAGAAATCCCAACTTTCTTCTGGCAAACAGAAAATAAATTGTTCGACTTTATTAAAATGATGGACTCTAAATAAACCTTTTGAATATTTTCCATGTGTCCCGACTTCTTTTCTAAAACAAGCACTAACACCACAAAGTCTTAGTGGTAATTCACTTTTATTAAAAATCTTATCTGTAAACATACTTCCCAAAGGATATTCAGCAGTGGGTATCAAATAAAGTTCTTCACCCTCAATTTTATAACTAGCTTCAGCAAAATCAAATGGATCTCCTATCATCCCTTCATATGATTTTTTGTTTATCATAAGTGGTGGTTCAATTATTTGAAATCCTTTTTTCATGAGAAATTCTAAAGCAAATCTTTGTAGAGCTAAATCAAGTAAAACCACATGACCTTTTAAATAATAAAATGCATTACCTGAAACTTTTGCTGCACTTTCAACATCAATCATCCCAAGATTTTTTAAAATTTCTAAGTGGCTTTTAGGCTCGAAATCAAATTTAGGGGGTTCACCCCACTTTCTTATTTCAACATTATCACTTTCATCTTTTCCTACTGGAACAGATTCGTGAAGAATGTTTGGTATTCTCAATAAAGCAGAATTAATTTTTTCTTTAAGTTTTTTTGTCTCTTTTTCTATTTTTTCTATTTTTTCTGGTATATTCTCAGCTTCTTTTATTTTTTTAGAAACATCTTTACTTTGTTTTTTTAATTCAGATATTTCCTTAGAAATAACATTTCTTTTATGTCTTAAATCTTGTAATTCTTGTAAAAACCTTCTATATTTTTTATCATTTTCTATTAGTTCTTTTAATAGCTTCAATTTTTCTTCATCTCCTCTTTTCTTTAAATTTTCTTCAATAATCTTTGGATTTTCCCTTATCAACTTTATATCAAGCATCTATTCACCTCTTTATATTTTTTTTAAATGTTTATTTATAGAAATAGCAAAATCTTGTTTTAATTTTATTTTAAAGATTGGTAAGGCATCAACCTCACTATATCAAATTAAAACATATACATTTAAAAATATTCACTAACATTTAACTTTCTTCCATTAACTTTATATTTCCTTGTAAAAAACGGTATTAAAAATCGTTTAAAACCTTTGATATCTTTAGATCTAAAACTTTCAATATAGTAATCATCTTTCATATCAGTTTGTCTAACTCTAAAAATTGGTTTTAAAAATAAACTAGTTGAAGGTAATTCTTTTATAGAATCGCTAATGAGATATTGTTTCCAACAATTAGAATTAAAAAAGATTGAATCAAAACCACATTCACCAGCATACTTTATAATGTTTCCTGAAATAAAATTACGAATTAGATCCTCGTGTTTATGATGATTGTCAACAAGTTCAGAATTACCTTCTATAGAATCCACCATCAAACATTTATTACCATCATTTTCTTTACAAGCAACCAGAATTGCTCTAGCATATCTTTCTCCGTCCCCGAAAAAATCAATCATACTAATATTCGGATCCACCAAGTAGTCTGGACCAAATCTTGGTAAAGTACAACAAAAAAGTTCTTGTGAAAAACTCATATCCTTTTTCGGATCTCTGTCCCATACTTTCGCAACTATTTTATCGTCTACATCTGCAGATATATATTTTGCAATTAAGAATTCATCATTGGGAAACTGGCTCAAATCCTTTAATTTTTGAACTCTTATTTTTTCTTCACATTCTTTCATTGAGTCAATAATTATATCTAAGGCATATTCAATTGGCTCTGAGCGTATTTTATGATAAAGATGTTTTGAGCTTTCATTTAATACTCCTGGATTTTCTCTTAACAGAAATCTAAATGTCTTTTTTATTTCAGTTTCATAATCAAAACCACTATATTCATATTCTTGCCTATTTTTTAAATTAAGAATAGACAGAATTCTAGGTTTATCCCATAACCCAGTTTCTAATTTTTTCTGAGCTTTTCTTCTAGCATTTTCAACTATATTTGGATTTTTTAATATTTTATATAAAAGCTCTATGTCTTTAACCTCATATATTGCTTCTTCAAGATAAGGAGCATAAGGGGTAGATTCAAATTTCTTGAAAGTTGATCTTAAAAACTTTCTAATCTCTTCTTTTTTCACCATTTTTAACTCCTTCATCGAGATTTCGAATTAGCCTGTGATAAACTGTCTATTTTATGTCTTATTTTTACTAAATTGAATATAGAAATAAATTTTTAAATATTTATCATCATTTAATGGTAAATTTATAATAAACATTAAGATAAAAAGTTATACTCAATTTCATTGTAGATAGATATTGTAAGAACAAAAATTTATGTATTCTTGAAACATAGTTTGTTCTTCTAAAATGGATTATCTTGTAATTTCAACTTCTTTAAAAACATCTAAAAATTCATTATGCTTTTCAAAATGTTTTCTTATAGGATTAATTATGTTTGATATTTCTCTTGCAACATTATCTTTCAAATCCTTAGGATGTATTTCTCCTTTCCTATAAGCTTCTTCTAATTTTTCATAACTATCAAATTCTATTGAGCCTCCGAATTTAGATTCTCTTTCTATTTCAAAGGTTTTCTTTTCATGAAAAATTACGTATTTAACAATTTCTAATAATGGGTTCATTTCTGTTTGTTTTTCAGGACACCAAGCTTTCTCTAATTTCTTTTTTATTTGTTCTTCTGTATCATGAATGAAAATTGCAGTCCACGGTTTTGATTTGCTCATCTTGCTTGCAACTACTTGTTCTAATTTATCTTTAGATTCAAGTTTAATTGGTTTTGCTATACCCATTAACAAATGATGGTGAACTGCAACTGGTTTTTTCCATCCCATTTTTGGAAATATTTCTCTAGCTAATACATGAGCTTTTCGTTGATCCATACCACCATGAGGTATATCTGCTCCTATTTCTTTAATATCAACTGCCTGCATTGGTGGATAAAAGTATTGAGATAAGTCTAGCTTCTCATTTTCACTTCTTCCCATTATAGTCATACATCTTAGAGTTCTTGCAAGAGTCATATGTTTGGAAAATTTCATTATGTTTTTCCAATATTCATCATTGTTATGATATAAATCAGAACCTAAAACAGTTTTTACTCCTGGGCAAAAGAATTTGAATGCTTCTTCATAATATTTTGCTGCTATTAAAATTTTATCCCAGTCACCATTAAATTTATTATTAATAAAACTGTGCCAATCTGCAAGATAAACTTGACATTTTATTCCTGCTTTTATAAAATCATTTATTTTAAAACCTGAAATGATAAAATTTCCTAAATGTAACATACCTGAAATTTCAAAACCTTGATAATGTTGTGGATGCTCATTAGTCTCTAAAAGTTGTTTTAGTTCTTCTTCTACTAAAATTTCTTCCGTTGGTGGTTTTTTAATTAAATCAATTTTTGTTTCTATGTCCATAGAAAACTATTTAATTTACATATTTAAGTTATTTTCTTCCAAATAAATCTTCTTTTGCTAATTCTGCTTTTTCCATAATCTCATTTTCATTGAGAGTTAAGAGTTTTCTATTTCTCATTAAGATTTTCCCATTACAAATAACAGTATCAACGTCAGAAGCTTGAGCAGCATAAACTAAATGAGAAAAAATATTATGCAAAGGTGTTAAATGTGGCTTTTTTAAATCAATTAAAATTATATCAGCCAACTTTCCAACTTCTATAGAGCCTAACTTATTATCTAATCTTAAAGCCCTTGCTCCATTTATTGTAGCCATTTCTAAAGCCTTTTCTGCTGGAATAACTGTTGGATCTCCAAGAGAAACCTTTTGTAATAAAGAAGAAAATTTCATTTCCTGGATCATATCTAATCTGTTATTTGAACATGGGCCATCACTACCTAATGAAACTATTAGATCATTGTCTAACATATGTTTCAGCGGAGCAATTCCTGAAGCTAATTTCATATTTGAAACTGGGCAATGAGAAATCTTAACATTATTTTTTGCAAGCATTTTAATTTCATCATCATTTACCCAAACACAATGAGCTATTTCTAAATTAGAATCCAAAAAACCTATAGAATTTAAATACTCTATAGGCCTTAAACCAAATTTCTTTTTGCTTTCTTCAATTTCTTCTTTAGTTTCTGAAACATGTATATGAATCAAAGTTTTCAAGTCATCTGCCAATTCTTTTGCTTTTTGCAAAGTTTCTTTAGAACAAGCATAAGGAGAATGAGGTCCTATGATTGGTATAATTCTATCAGATTTTTTAACTTGATTTAAAAATCTTTTTGTGGCTGTCATGCCTGCAAAGTTTTCTGGCATGATGTCATTTATTACATAAGACAAAACTCCTCTTATACCAGAATCTTCTACAGCTTTGGCAACTTGATTCATATAAAAATACATATCAGAAAATGTTGTTATTCCTGCTCTAATCATTTCTAAACATGCAAGTTTACTTCCGATGTAACAATCTTCGGGTTTAAGTAGAGCCTCCAAGGGCCATATGTATTCTTTTAACCATTTCATCAATGGTAAATCATCTGCATATCCTCTTAATAAAGTCATGGAAGAATGAGTATGTGTTTTAATAAAGCCTGGCAATGCGGCCATGCCTTTAGCATCTATAATTTCATTATCTTTTATATCAAGAGATTTTCCAATTTTTATTATTTTATTATCTTCAATGTAGATGTCCCCATTTTTTATAACTCTCCTATTTGAATCCATTGTAATAATCATAGCATTTTTTATGAGCATAAATAAAATTAAATTAGAAAATTATAAATAGGTTGTATAATAAGGGTTTAAAATGAAAATAAAATGCTTAGGTGGATTTAGAGAAGTGGGAAAAAATGCTGTTTTAATAGAAAGTAAAGAAAACGTCTTATTTGATTATGGAATTGAAGTTGAAACCGGAAAATTACCACTACCTCTAAAAAAAGTCGATATGGTAATTTTGAGTCATGCACATTTAGATCATTCTGGCTCTATTCCTGTTATTTATCGAAAATTTAGACCTCCTATCTATTCAACAATAGCAACTTTCGAACTTTCTCATCTACTTTTAAAAGATAGTATGAAAGTTGCTAGATATAGAAGACTTCCAAAACATTTTGGAAAAAATGATATTAAAAAGATGAAAAGGTATGAAGTGAAAGTAACTTATGGACAAAGAATTGATAGTGAAAATTTTTCTTTAGACATATTTGATGCTGGCCACATACCTGGATGTCTTACTGGAGACACATTAATACAAATGGCCAGTGGTGATATTGAGTTCATAAGTAATATAGCAAGAAAATCAAATGTATTATGTATAAACAAAAGTGGTAAAACTAGTAAATCGTCTGCTTTACTATGGAGAAAAAAATCTCCAGGAAAAATTTATTTAATTAAAACTAGAACTAGTGAAATTTTAGCTACAAAAGATCATAATCTATTTACTTTAGATAATAATTTACGCTTGAAACATATTAAGGTTGGTGACCTTAAAATAGGGGACTTTATAATATCTGTAAAAAGAATAAACTTCAATGGCAATATACAAAAAATAACAAAAATACCGAAAAGTAAAAGAGCTCTAAAAATAAAAACTCCAAAAACAGCAACACCTGAATTGTGTCAGTTATTAGGATATTTTGTTGGCGATGGTCATGTAAGTAATAAAAAGGTTTCTTTTTTTGATGAAAATTTAAAAGTAATAAGAAACTATCAAAATTTACTGAAAAGTATTTTTGAGGTAAAACCTCTTATTAAAAAAGTGAAAAACTGTTACATTTTAAATGTATTTTCAAGAAATTTAGCTAAATTTTTCATTTCAATGAATTTAAGAAAAAAATCTCCTAAATGTGAAATACCAAAAATTGTTCTCAGATCTCCTAATAAACATATTGCCAGATTCATAAAAGGATTATTTGACGCAGAAGGATATATCCTAAAAGATTGTATAGGAATAACTACGTTTTCAAAAAAATTAATACTACAATTAAAATTGCTTCTATTAAGGTTTGGGATAACTTCACATTTTAGGACAAAAATGTCTAAGTCTAAACTGGTTTTTTCTAAAAACAAATGTTACACATTACTAATATGGGACCCAAAAAGTATAAGAATCTTCAAAGAAAAAATTGGTTTTTCTCATCCAGTTAAAAATAAAAAACTTAGAATATTATCAAAAAAGGTTGGCAAATCCAGGAGAAAATCAAAAATAGATATATTTCCAAATATATCTAACCTATTAAGAGAATTATGCGAAACCTATAAAAAGAAGGGTAGAAAACTAAATTTAAGAATTAGCAGGGACGAATTTCCTGTTACCATCAAACACTTCTACGAGGGGCATCCACCAAGTAGAGAATCTTTAGATAAAATAGTTAAATTATTGGAAACAAAATTACATAGATTAGAGTCTATTAACTTCTCAATTATTGATTGCTGGTCTAAGATTAAAAAAGTAAGGGAAATTATAAACTTGGGACAAACAGAATTGGCAAAAAGAATGGGAATTTCTCCTGCTGCAGTCTCTAAATATGAAAAAAACAACAACAAAAAGAATTTGGATTTAGCAATAAGAACAATCGAAAAAATAAGAGATAAAATAATTGAAAATACAAAAAGCAGAGTCCAGTTACTAAGAATTCTTATAAATTCTGACATTTTTTTTGATAAAATTGTAGATATAAAAGAGATCAGATATAATGGCTTTGTTTATGATTTAGAAGTTAATCAACATCATAATTTTATAGCAAATGGTGTAGTCTCTCATAACTCAATGGCACCCCTTTTGGAAATTGAAAATAAAAAAATTCTTTATGTTTGTGATTTTAATTTAAATTCAACTCGTTTATTGAATGGAGCAAGGATAAATGCTAAAGATGTGGATATCTTAATAATAGAATCAACATATGCTATGAAAAATCATCCTCCAAGAAGAGAAACTGAGAAAAAATTTTTTGAAATCATTGAAGAGACTATCGCAAATGAAGGAATAGCTGTAATTCCTTGCTTTGCTGTCGGTCGTAGTGCAGAAGTTTTAATGATACTAGATAGTTTTAATCCTGATTTTCCTATTTATCTAGATGGAATGTCAAAAACCGCCACAGAAATTACTTTAAAATATCCTGAATTCCTTAGAGATGCAAGGACCTTAAAAAGGGTTTTGAATAATGTTACGCAAGTTTGGAATGGTAGATTGAGAAAAAAAATAGTAAAAGAACCTTGTGCAATTGTTGCAAGTTCTGGGATGCTCGAAGGTGGACCGAGTGTAAGTTACATAAAATACTTATATAATCATCCTGAAAGTTCTGTTATATTTACTGGCTTCTTAATTCCAAGAACAGCTGGAAGAAGATTAGTAGAAACTGGTAGATTTGTTACAGAAGGTTTTGACTTAAAGATAAAAATGGGTATTTATCAGTTTGATCTAAGTGCACATAGTGGACGTGATGATTTGTTTAATTTTGTTAATAAAATTAACCCTGAAAAAGTTATTTGTTTACATGGAGATCATTGCGAAACTTTTGCAAAAGAATTAAAAGAAAAAGGTTTTGATGCAATTGCTCCTAAAAATGGGGATATAATTGATATCGATTAAAATATGAAAATTTAAATCTTTTAATTTTTCAATTTTATTAATGAAAAGAAAAATTCATTTAGTCCCAATAACTCATGAAACTCCTTCAATAATTACCTCAAATATAGCTTTTAGAAAAAATTATGAAAAATTTAAAGAAGATGATAAGAGAATATCTCGAAATTTGATATCATATTTAAATTCACTTTTTAATTCATTAGAAGATGAAGATATAGATGTTATTTTTCACGAAGGCATGTTTAAAAATTATAGATTAATTGAACTTATTGATGTTGAAATACCATCTCAGAAAAGAATTTTAAAATTTGCTTTTAATAAAAAATCGCGAATAGAAAAAACTGAAAAAAAAGCTCATTGGATATCACATGCCCTAGTTTCAAACCTTTCTTTATTTCTTAAAGTATATTTTCCAAAAATGAGAAATAATTATCTTGTTGATAAAATAATAAAAAAATCTAAAAAAATATTTATAAGAAAAAGAGATTATAATATGGCATATAATGTTTCAAAAAGATTAAAAGAAAGTGAAACTGGAATTTTATTTTATGGTAAAGCTCATCATCCAGAAAACTATGTTAATGTTTTATCTCCTGATATAGAATTAATATTTCATTAATGTTTTCAATTCTTTTAATATTTAAAGAAGAAATTATTCTTATGATATTGATCGATGGTTCTCAAGCAGGAGGTCAATTGATAAGAACAGCTTGCGCTTTATCAGCAATAACAAAAAAACCATTTAAAATGATAAACATAAGGGGTGCTAGACCTAATCCTGGTTTAAAAACTCAACACATAGAAGGTATAAAATCTATTACAGAACTTTGTAATGCGAAGATAAAAGGATTAGAACTGAACTCTAAAGAGCTTGAATTTTATCCAAACGAATTAGAACCAAAAAATTTGAAAATAAAAATATCAACTGCTGGCTCTATTGGTTTAGTTTTACAAGCTGTTTTACTTGTGACTTCTCAAATAGAAAAATCAATAGAAATTGAAATTAATGGTGGCGGAACATGGAATAAGTGGGCTCCACCAGTTTTATATTTAAAAAAAGTTTTACTTCCTTTATTAAAAGAAGGAACTGAAATCAAAATTTTGAGAGATGGTTTTTATCCTAAAGGTGGAGCAAGAGTTGAAGTGATTACAAAACCTATAAAATTAGAGCCAATTGAATTTTTGGAAAGAACTGAAATCAAAGAAATTGATGGTTTTTCAATAGCATCAAAAAGTTTAGAAAAAGCTAGAGTTGCTGAAAGACAAACAAAAATGGCAAAAGAATTAATAAAACAAAAATTTAATAGGGAATTAAAAATTGAAACAAAATATGTTGATAGTTATTCTCCTGGTTCTGGCATTTTAATTTATATTAAAACAGAAAATTCTGTTATTGGTGGAGATTCTTTAGGTGAAATCAGAAAATCTGCTGAAAACGTAGCAAAAGAAGCTGTAAAAAATTTAATGTTTGAATATGCCAATGGTGTTGTTGATAGACATGTGGCTGACATGCTTTTACCATATATAGCTTTGAGTTCTGGAAAAATTCAAACAAGTGAAATAACTCATCATATTAAAACAAATATTTCTGTTATAGAAAAATTTTTACCAGTTAAATTTGAAATAAATGAAAGAGAAAGGATTATATCTGTCTGATTATTCTAAAAGCTATAAGCTTATCTACTAAACTTATTAAACCTGATCTTATTATTCAATTTTAATTTCTTTTTCTTTCTTTTTTGGTTGTTTTTTCTTTAGTATTATTTCTAAAACCCCATTCTCAAATTTAGCTTTTGCACCTTCTGTTTTAACTTCTTTGGGTAAACTTATAACTCTGCTCGCAGAGCCATAGACTCTTTCCATTCTATAAAATGTTTTATCTTTTTCTATTGCTTGTTTCTTTTTTTCAGCAGAAATATAAACTGTGTCTGGAGTAACTTTCAATTTTATTTCGTCCTTAGAAAATCCTGGTAGTTCTGCTCTTAATATTAATTCTTTGTCAGTCTCTCCCATTCTCACTGGTATGAATCTTGTCCTGAACTCTGGAAATCTGAACGACATCCAAGGTCTTCTAAACATCTCTTGCATATTTCTGAAGAAATCTTCTTGCATTCTTCTAAACTCATCAAAAGGTTCTTCAAACCAAAATAATGGTCTTTTTTTCTTTTTAACCATTACATCACCAGTTAGTATATATATACATCAGAAATATTTAAAGTTATTTATGAACTTTAACTTTCAACTTCTTTTTCTCTTCTGATTTTTTCTCAGCTTTCTTGGATTTAACTTTTTCATATAAACTTTCTAGATAAGAAGTTATTTTAACTCTTTCTAAGAAAATTAAAACACACAATATTATTGCAATTACTATAATTATTACAGAAGTTATTATAGAAATTGTTGTAGGAACAACAACTGCCTTTTCTATCTCACATGTTCTAGATTCTGCTGGTTTGTTAACAGTTGTTCCGCAATTATTCAAATCTGTACATGTTCTTGTTTGTATTCCATTAACACATTCAGACCAATCAGTACAAGACCAACTTTCTTCACAAGTGATAGCCGCTCCAGTAGGTGCTGGTGGTATACCTCCTTTAGTTCCAATTACGAAAACTGACAATCCTGGAGATTCAGAATGATAAAACACTTCTCTATCATCTTCCCCTATTTTTGTTGCACCCAAGTCGTTCCATTGATTATTAGCCCACCTATACAAAGTGATATTAGAAGCATCAACATTGTTATCAATCAACCAAGTTTTGTTTACAGCAAAATTGATATATGTTTTATTGATATCAGAATCCGTGATGTTTATCTTTTCTATGTTTATGTAATGATAAACTTTTCCATTTATATCATAAGGAATTGTTGATGGTAAAATTTGTAATTTAGATATCATTATTTTTATATTAGCAACATTGTTAACAACAGTGATGTTAATACCTCTTATTGCAACGTCTTCATACCTTGCTATTTTTGCAATCATTTTTCCGCTTGTCGTTAATATCGACATTGTAATATTCACTTTACCTTTTGCAAGTTTGATGTAAGGTGTTGCAGTTGTTGAAAGACCTGTTGATGATAAACCCGACAATTGATTTTGGCTAGAAGGTGGTGTTGTAGTCGAAGGTGCAACACCAATAACTGTTGGACTTATTCCTGAAAAGTGTGGTATTTTTAACCATATTTTATTTTCAGTTGTATTCATATAACAAATTGAATTCGAACTTGTTTTGCTGCAAACCATACCACTACTCGTTAAATAATCATCGTATGTGGAAGTATTATATTCAGAATATTCATCTGGCAAATTAGCCAACGTATCACCTGCAGATAAATTCCACAATGTGTTCCAATTTTCATCATACAATGCTGGTATGGATACATTATAAGACCATGACTCATTAACAGAAGAATTATAAGGTATGCCTATCAAAACATAATCATAAATATCAGGAGCTAAACTTCCAAATTTCCATGCCTGCTCTAAATTAGTTGTGTTTGAAGTTGTATTAAAAGCTTGCTCAGATATCTCAGCATCTGGCGGTCCAGAAGCTAATAAATCAACATTTATGAAATATAAAGTAACGTTAGTTGTCAACAATTGCATTCTTAAATTAGATTTACCTGCCAACATCGCTTGCATTGGATTGAAATTACCTTTAAAACTACTAATTAAACAAGATGAAGGTGGATTAAAAACATTACAAGTGTCACCATGTCTGAAGAATTTCACATCTATGAGCTGTTTCATTGTATCATTAAATTCTTCAAATTGACCTGTTGCATTGTGTTTCCTTAATTTAAAACTTTCTAGTGTTATATTACTAACGTTTTGAGATAAGTTTAACTTTTTAACTCTTGGTGAAGAATCTTGAGAAAATACCATAATTCGGACAATACTGTCATTCAAAAACGGTAAATAGAAAGTTCCATTAGTTATTTGATCTCTTTCAATTATATAATGAATTGGTTGATCATTATAAATATGATTATTCTTTATCTCAATTTCAACATGAGCATCTGTTTGTATATTACTTCCTGTTTCATTTTGAATGTTCACTTGTATTTTGCTTGTATTAACATCTCCGCCTTCCACATAAGTTCCTGCTAACTTTCTTAAAGTTATATTAAATTCTATACTATCATTCACACTGAAATTCTGAAATGCAGCAAAATACTCACCTGTTCCATTACCATAAAATTCTACAAAGTAGTTAATGCCACTTGACGAACCTATAACAGGAATGTTGTAATAAGCCAAATAACCTTCTTCTAAACCTTTTGTGAAATTAAGATGTTTTGAAATGTTAAAACTTTCCATTTCAGCTTTTGTTGATGGGACAAAACCTGGCCAAGGAATCATTCTTGGTATAATTTTTGTAACATTAACTGGTGTTGTATTTCCTGTCACATCTATGTAACCAGTTAAATTATAAGGTGTATAAGAAATGTTCATTTGAACATTTAAAACATATTCATTTCCTTGAGTGAACAAATTGCTATATATTGAACTGTTTGAAATTGGAGGTGTTGGGCAAACTGTCGGAAGTATTAAACCAAGATGACAACTAGGATCATTAGGGGAAAATGTTTGAGGGTCTCTTACAACCATTAGAGTATAGTTTCTCTCTCTAGGAACAACAATATCTACAGTCCCAGATTGATTACACATAACACAACTTTTTATTGGGAATCCCAAACTTTGGTCAACAACTTCATAACCAAAATTAACATTGCTTCCTGAAGCATTAATTGCAGATAACCTTATCGTTCCTGCTGGTTGAAGATAAATAGTCGAATTGTTTAAAGATGGCATCAACATTGGTGGCATGTAAGGATTTACCCCGAATAGCATTGATCTTGGAAACGGTGGTAAAGTTGGGCCAACTTCTGTTGCATTTCCTGTACCAGAATATAAAACAGCTCTTAAAACAAACATAGCGTTACCAGAGGTATTAACATCATAAATGCTAAAGAAACCATCATTGGTAGTATTATTTGAAGCAATTAAAGTTTCTATTGGGGGCCCACTTGGTTGTTCTTCAAATCTCCATATCGAAACATTAACATTTCCAACATAAGATCCCGTGCTGTTTTTCACATAACCAAACAAATCATTAACTGCTATAACAAGCGATCTGTTTTGTAAATACCAACTGGCATTCATGTTTCCTGATGTGTCGTTTGCATAACAACTCCATTTATAAGATCCTATGTTCAATTGGTAATTCCAAGTTGTCCAATTTGAGGTTCCTGTTATTATACTTGTGTTAGTATAAATAGGATAACCTGTTTGATTCCATATATAAAGAGTGATGTTCGCTAAGCCGAGATTATCAGTGGCAGAACAATTAAATGTTACACTTCTATTCCCTCTTTCACCTTGTGATGGAGAAACAAGAATTGTTGTTGGTGGTAAGCTCTCTATCACTGTTATAGTAACATTTGTTTGATTAGATGTTCCATTTGTATCTAGAGTCGTTACAGTAAAATTGTATTGTGTA
>JAFCFQ010000072.1 GCA_017608545.1 Candidatus Aenigmatarchaeota archaeon | reverse complement strand
ATTGGCTGTAAAAGAAGTTAATGAAAAATATAGATGTAACATATGTGGAAATGAAGTTATAGTAACCAAAGTCGGTGGAGGAACCTTAGTTTGTTGTGGGGAAGAAATGGAATTAATAGAACCTAAAAAGGAAGAATCTGTGTTAGAAGAAGGTATTGAAGTTGGGGGAGAAAAGAAAACAAAAGAAGAAATGGAAGAAGCTAAAATTGAAAAAGAGACAAATTTTGAAGAACTTGAAAAAAAAGAAGAGGAAATACAAGAGAAAATTGAAAAGGTTTCTGAAGAGATAGGAGAAGAAGAATCCGAAGAGCCTAAAGAAATAGAAGATTATGAAGAAGATATAGAAGCAGAAGAGGAAGAATAACATGATGTCAAATATACCTATTGATTTAAAAAAAATTGAAAAAAGTGATATTAATAATGAAATATTGAGAATAGGAATAATAGCAGAGTTGGATGCAATAAATCTTTATGAACAATTGGCAGCCATGACAGATGATGAAAATATAAAAAAAGTTCTTCTAGATATTGCCAAAGAAGAAAAAACACATGTTGGAGAATTTCAAGCTTTGTTACTAAAAATTGACAAACAGCAAATTGAAGAGCTAGAAAAAGGGGAAAGAGAAGTTGAAGAAATTATAGAATAACCAATTAAGAAAAAGTCTGTTGAAGTAAAAATAGAGCAAAATTTTATAATAAAAAAACTATAATAGCATTATGGTAATTTCTCTAATAAAAAAAAGGGATGGCAGAATTGTAAAATTTGAAAAAAAGAAAATAAAAGATGCTATTCACAAAGCTTTTGTTGCTGTTCATTCAAAAGATGGAAAAATTGCAAAAAAATTGTCAGGTCTTGTTGTTAAAATTTTAAACAAAAGATACAAAGAAAGAATTCCTTCTGTTGAAGATGTTCAAAATATTGTAATAGAAGTTTTAAAGAAAAAAGGATATGAAAAAGTTGCTAAAGAATATTCTGCTTACAGATTAAAGAAAGCCGAGATAAGAGAATTAAAAAGAATTTTAAAAATAGAGGAAGAACCAAAGTTAACTGTTAATGCTTTAGAAGTTTTGAAAAAAAGATATTTGTTAAAAAATGATGAAGGTAAAATAATAGAAACTCCTGCCCAAATGTTTTTAAGAGTTGCAAAAACTATTGCTGAAGTTGATAGAATTTATGGAGGAAATGTGAAAAAAACTACAGAAGAATTTTATGAAATTATGAGTAAACTAGAATTTCTACCTAATTCTCCTGCTTTATTTAATGCTGGAACTAAAACAAATTTTGGTTTATCAGCTTGTTATGTTCTTCCAGTAGAGGATTCTTTAAAAAGTATATTTGAAGCTGTTAAAAATATGGTTATCATTGAACAAAGTGGAGGAGGAGTAGGTTTTGATTTTTCTAAGTTAAGACCTAAAGGAGATATTGTAAAATCCACTAAAGGAATTGCCAGTGGTCCAATTTCATTCATGAGAGTTTTTGATATTGCTACTGATGTAATAAAGCAGGGCGGTCGTCGTAGAGGAGCAATGATGGGAATTCTTAGAATTGACCATCCTGATATTTTAGAATTTATAACGATAAAATCAAGAGAAAATATATTAACTAATTTTAACCTTTCTGTTGCAATTACTGATGAATTTATGGAAGCTGTTAAAAATGATAAAGAATATGAATTGATAAATCCAAGAAATAAAGAAGTTACGAAAAAATTGAAAGCAAAAAAGGTATGGAATTTAATAATTGAAAGTGCATGGAAAAGTGGAGATCCTGGATTAATATTTATTGATGAAATTAATAGACATAATCCTACACCAAAAATTGGAAAAATAGAAGCAACTAATCCATGCGGTGAACAGCCCTTATTGGACTACGAATCTTGTAATTTAGGTAGTATAAATTTATCTAAAATGATAAAAGAAAATAAAATTGATTGGGAAAAATTAAGAAAAACAGTTCATATTGCTGTTCATTTTTTAGATAATGTTATTGATGCTAATTATTTTCCATTGAAAGAAATAGAAAGAATAACAAAGGCAAATAGAAAAATAGGATTAGGAATAATGGGATGGACAGAATTATTAATAAGATTAAAAATTCCTTATGATTCTCAAGAAGCAATCAAACTTGCAGAAAAAGTAATGAAGTTTATAAAAAACGAAGCAAAAAAAAAATCCGAAGAATTAGGATTAAAGAGAGGTTCATTTCCCAATTTTGAGAAAAGTATTTATTATAGGAAATACAAAGCTATGAGAAATGCTACTGTTACAACGATTGCACCAACAGGTTCAATAAGTATTATAGCTGGTTGTTCTTCAGGAATAGAACCTTTGTTTGCGATCTCTTTTATGAGAAATGTTTTAGAAGGGACAAGATTATTTGAGGTAAATCCCTTATTTGAAAGAATTGCAAAAGAAAAAGGATTCTATAGTGGAAAGTTATTAGAAAAAATCGCAAAAACAGGATCAATACAAAAAATAAAAGAAATACCTAAAGACATTAGAAGAATTTTTAAAACCGCATTAGATATTAAGCCTGAATGGCATGTTAAAATGCAAGCTGCATTTCAAAAGCATGTTGATAATGCAGTTTCTAAAACTATAAATCTTCCAAATAAAGCAACAAAAAATGATGTTAGAAAAGCTTTTGAATTAGCATATAAACTAAAATGCAAAGGGATAACTGTTTACAGATATGGTTGTAAACCACAACAAGTTCTTTATATCGGTAGACCTCATTTGACAGCTGAATCAGAATATTCTGGCGGTTGCCCTACTTCTGTTTGCCTG
>JAFCFQ010000071.1 GCA_017608545.1 Candidatus Aenigmatarchaeota archaeon | reverse complement strand
TTCAGATTTTAATTTAGAAAATTCTTTTATTTTATCATCTATTTCTGTGTAAAGTTTTTCTGTTTTTCCAGCAAGTCTATCTATTTCTGCTTTAGTTTCTATTGATTTAGAAAGCATGTCTTCCATTTGTCTTACTTTTTCTCTAAGATTTTCAACGCTTTTAATACCCTCAAGTATTTTTTGAGCTTCTTCAACCCTTTTTAAAACGTCTTTGTACATACTTTTTACTTTTTCTGTTTCTGCTTCAAATTGAGCAAATTTTTCTTCCTGCTTTTGAAACCTTTTTGAAATTTTCTTTGGTTCTATATCAGAAATGCTATCTTCAAGCAATCTAATTTTTGCTTGTAACTCCTTTACTAAACTATCTTTTTGAAATGACATGGATCTGATTTCTCCAATATTTTCTGCAAGCTCTTTTATTCTTTCGTCAGTGTTAAATTTTACTTCTCTTAAACCTTCTACTTCGGCTTTGAGTTTTTCAAGATCCATAACAAGTTTTTTGATTCTGATTTCTCCAAGAAAACTAATTTTTCCTTCTGGAATCTCTTCCTCTTTCTTTTCTTCGGGTTTCTTTTCTTCCTTTTCTCTTATTACTCCTTGCTCTTTTAAGATTTCACCAACAGTTTTTTCATTCATTTTTTCTTCCTCTTTATGGTTTCTAATCTTGATTTAACGGATTCTATATAAGTTTCTGCCATTCTCAGTTGTCCTACTTTAGTTTTCTCTTCAGCTAATTTAATTTCTAACTCCATATCATAAGTATCTATTTTCTTCTTCTTTAATGCTTCTATTTTCTTTCTCAAATATTCTATTTCTTTCTTGAATTTTTCATACTTCTCTAATTCTTCATCACTAATTCTAAATGTATCATGTAACAATGGCCTAAATGTTATGAACCATGGTTTACCATTGTTATAAGCTGGGTTCTGAACCAAACCTGTACCAACTTCAAGTTTTGGAATGCTTGCGGCATATTGCCAACCATATTTTGTCTTTATTCTGTTTATATCGCCTGCATACTTTGTTCTCATTTGAGCTTCTGTTGCTATGACAGCTCTTATTGCTCCTTTGAAATCTAACAAAACTTGTGATATCATTATTAAACCTATTCCCCACTTCCTAAACTCTCTTACTGCTCTCTCTAATGCTAAATAACCTCCTCCTTCTAAAGCAGAAACTTTTCTTCTTGCATATTTTGGTAACAATCTATGAACTTCATCATAAACCATCAAAAGTTTTAACTTTCTTGATTCTGGCCATGATATCGTGAACATGTAATCTATCGTTTTTCTAACGAAGTAATCTAATTGTTCAGGGGTTAGCTTGTTTAATACAAATACTGTTATTTCACCCTTCTTTATGAATTTTTCTATTTCAACTTTCATGAAAGGATCTGTTACTTGAATGATAGTTCCTTTGAATGCTCTCGCTTCTTCTTTTCTAATTCCGAACTTGCGATAAAGCTTTAACATTTTGCTATCTGTGCACGGTCTTATGAATCCTGTCCATTGTGCTGTTGGATCAAATACGATTACAGGTACTCCTCTTTTCAAAAGCTCTTCAGCAATGACCATTGATGCTACTGATTTTCCAGAACCTGTCCCTCCAGCAACTATCAAATGAGTTGTTAAATCATCTGGGTCAATGTAAGCATTAACTTTAGTTTCAGCTATTTTACCTACATACAATCCTTTCTTGGGAAGCTTCTTCAAATCAACAGGTCTTACATATCTTGCCCTATAAACTTTTTTCAACCTCATTTTTTCATAAAGTTTTTTAATCAAATATAAACCAGGTATTAAAACAAATAATATTACATAAGTCATCCAGTTAGTGAAGATAGACCATAATAAAGGTATTAACCAAAAAGGCTTAACAACGTTAAAAGAAGCTACAGCAGAAGCTCTTTTGTCTTCATAAGCTGCGATCGCCTCTATAACGTAGACACCAGGTGCAGTTGTATTAGGTATTTTAATACTTCTATCAAAAGACAAAGAGGTTTCTAATGCAACTGTTTCTCCAGTTTTTGCTATTATTGTATCGTTTTCAACAGATCTTATAGTATAATTAATAAATACGTCTACTCTTTTCGTCAAACCCAGATTGTATAAAGTTACAAGGTATTTAAAACCGTTTCCAGGATAAACATCTTTTGTTATTGGATCAACTTTTATATCTAATAACTTTTCAGCCTTGTATTCAACCCTTAATATAACAGCCACTTTTTTTGTAATGTTTCCAGATTTGACAACGATATTTCCGTTATACACTCCAGGAAGAGTTGTCGGCAAAGTATAAAATTTTATGTTGGCATGATAAGTTTCTCCAGGTTTTACATTGAATTTATCTTTTTCAAACAAAGTAAAAGGCCATATATCACCTTCTACAGACAATTTGATTGTTGTTTCATTCTTTTGGTTGTTTGTAATTCCTAAAGAAACTATTTGATACTCACCTGGATAAAGTCTTACTTCTATTGTGTTTGTTGATAAAGACAAAGGAGGAACAACTGTTATGTTTTCTTCCTTCTCTTCTTCAGGTGGTATGAAAGCTCCTCCTGGACCTCCTGGAGATGGGGGAGGGGTTGGTGTCGGGCATGGGCATATTTGACAGTTATAAGCACCGTCAGAAGTGCACCAACAACATCCTGCTGCTTCACATTCTATTCGGTTTGTATAGAAAGAGCAAGGCAAAGTTCCTATTATAAGTAATAACCTTCCATTTACCCATTTTAAGTTTTGTGCTTTAACTATTATTGAGGAAATTAGAATAAAAAATAAAATAAAAAAA
>JAFCFQ010000070.1 GCA_017608545.1 Candidatus Aenigmatarchaeota archaeon | reverse complement strand
TTTTTCTTCTTTTTTCTTCAGTTCAGCATAAATTGGAACTTTTTTCTCTTGCCAAATTTTTATCCAAACCTTTCCTTTTGACATTCCCGCTTCAGACATTATTTTAGATATTTCAACATTTTCTATATTAACCTTAAAATGCTCAGCTAATACCTTTTGCAAATCTGCTTTACTAGGAGTTGGACCTCCTTGATAATCTACGGAAGCCAAAATTTCTTTTCTTTTTAATAATGGATTTTCTTTTTCATTGATTACTTGAATGTCCATATAATCACATTTATTTAATAATGCTTAATATATAAATTATTATGTCTTTATTGAAAAGCTTTTTAGGTTTTATATTTTCAACACTATTTATAATATCATTATATTTAACTATATCTTCTTACACTATAGGAGATTTGATACAAAAAGAAAATATAAAAAATTTCATACAAGCTCAAACAACCGGAGAAATGGCATCAAAGACTTGTGAAGAGTATTGTGGCAGTGAAATAAATTATCAAAAATGTGAAGAATATTGCAATTATTTAAGTGGTGAATACAAAGAAGAATGTAAAAAAACTTGCTTAACCAACATATCTCAAACTCCTGAAATGAAACAAGCTTGCATTCAAGCATGTTTATCAAAATTTTCTAATGAATCTCAACAATACATTTACAAAACGATAGAAGAGATTTATGATAAAAAAATAATTGATGATATAAGCCTTAATGATGTAACTATGATTTTTAAGAATACCATTTTACTTTTAGTATTAAGTTTAATCTTTGGTTTTTCCATATTTTTAGTTTCTGATAAACCTATATCAAAGCTTGGTAATAACATCGTAATAGTTTCAATATCTTTATTATCTTTAGCCATAATACCTGTATTTGTTATAACTCCTGACATACCAATTATAGAATTAGTCTCAAACTACGTTTTAGAAGGTCTTTATCAACAATTGATTTTAGGAATAATTTTAATAGTAATGGGGATAATTCTTATAGTAGTGGGAAGAAAAAAAGGTAGATAATTATCTTACTCTTGCAGCATACTTTCCAGGAGTTGTTATTCCTGCTTCTTTTGCAATTTCAGACCTAGAATCTAAAACAAGTATGACACCTTTCCAATTTGAAGTTAATTCAGTAGTTTTACAAATTGGACATATATTCCCTTTTACCAATCTTCTACAATTTTTACAAGCTTTTTCAGGCATTTAAATCACTAAATTTTTCCAGTAATTTTGAAAATTAAAGTTATGGCAACAATACAAATAATTGATGAAATTACAAATCCTTTTAAAAATCCTATTTTTGGAATTAGACACCACAAACTAATCAAAAAGAGAAATGTTCCTATATAGGTTAACAACGAGCCTTCAACCATTTTAAATGCAAATTTATCACCTTCTTTTATTCCAGAAAGAAAAATCGTCGCACCTAGTCTTATTGGTAATGCAGCAATTAAACCACCAAAAACAGGACCAACTATCATCCCTATAGCAATTGCAATTGCTATTAATATTCCACCAAAGAGAAAATTAATTAAAATATCTCTCCACACAAAATCACTTTTTCTTCTTTTTCTTCTCTTCTTTAACTTCTTTTGTTTCTTCGGCTAACCACTTCAAACTTCCAAGTAATGGTTGTCTCATTGTTAATCCTAATTTACTCTGCTCTTTAAAACTAATTGAAATTATTCTTGCCCTTACCTTATCTCCTTCTTTTAATACTTTTCTTGTTTTTTTACCAACTAGTTGAGAGTTCTTTTCATCATAACTGACATAGTCATCCATAACTTGTGAAATATGAACTAAACCATCCAATGGGCCACACCTAACAAAAGCTCCAAACTCTGTTATATCAACAATTTCACCTTCAACAATTTCACGATCTTTAGGCATCCAGGTCAAAAGTTTAAATCTGACAGGATAATGAACAGAAGGATCTCCAGGAAGTATGAATCCTTCTTTTATTTCATCAATTTCTATAACTGCTAAAATTACACCTATGTCATTGTTAATGTTCCCTTCAAATTTTTCTTCCAAAGATTCTCTAACCGCTTCTTTCACCTCTAAATTTAACTTTTCAGGCGGTACGGGTATTTCATCTTCGACAGTTACTATCTGGTACATTTACTCGAACTCCTTTTTATAAAGATTTATTGCAATTTCTATTGATTTTTTAGCATGCTCAGCATCGAAAACATATTCAACTTCTGATTCTTTAAATTTTTCTAAAAATTCTTTTAAATTATTTAGATTTTCTATTTGTGATATGTCATCTATTTGTTCAAAATTTTTATCCGAAATTGAAACTGCTATCAAAACATCATCAGGAATATTTCCCTTTAGCCTTATAATTCCTATTGGTCTTGAAGGCAAAACAACACCTTGCTGAACTTGGCTTGAAACCAAGACAAGAGTGTCTAAAACTTTTGCGTCAATATGATGTGTTTTAGGAATAAAACCATAAGCTCCAGGAAATGGAATATCTAAAACTTTTTTTAAGATGAAAGTTTCTGTTTTTTTATCGTATTCATAAAAATCTTTTGAACCTTTTACACAAGTTATAAAAACATTTACAACATCTTTATTTCCTGGCTCTATTTTTGAAATATCCATAATACCACAATTAAAAATAAGGATATTTATATATTACCTTTTTAAGGAATTAAAGCATAAGCAGCAATTAATGGGGCGAACATTGAAGAGACTAATGACATAACAACAAGCAAAGTGTTAATAGAAGGTCCTGCAGTATCTTTGAAAGGATCTCCAACAGTATCTCCTGTTACAGCAGCTTCATGAGCCTCAGAGCCTTTTCC
>JAFCFQ010000069.1 GCA_017608545.1 Candidatus Aenigmatarchaeota archaeon | reverse complement strand
TAACTTTTTTGTTAAGGGAGACGATACAGGACAAACAGAAAAATTTTGTAATGGTTGTATAACAGAACTAAATTTAACAGCTACAATTAAAGAAACACCTTCAAGCCCATCAGGAAGAGGCGGTGGAGGAGGGAGTGGGTTCGTTCCAACAACTGAAGAAGAGATTGTTGAAGAAGGGAAGACAGAAAGTCAAAAAATTTCAGGGGCCTGTGAAGAAAACTGGAGTTGTACACCTTGGTCTGCTTGCATAAACGGAACTCAAACAAGAATTTGTACAGATTCAAATGATTGTGGAACATATACTTACAGGCCAATTGAATCTCAACCTTGTGTATCTGAAGAAACTGAGAAAAAAACAAAAACACCTGGAACTACAATTATAGGAGGAGGTCCAACAGGATTTTTCTTAGGTTTGTCAACAGGAGAATTAGTAACAGGTATAATAATTGGAATAATAGTTGCGGCAATAATAATTTTCTTAATAACAAGAAAAAGGAAAAGATAATATATTTTTTATCATCCTAAAATTTAGAAAAGAATATATCAAAATAAAAAGTTTTCTCTCGAATAACTAAACATGAAAAGAAAGTTTTTAGGGGAAATAGATCAATTGGTAGGTTTTTCTTTATATAGCTTTGAAAACAAAAAATTTAAAAGGTTTCATGCAACAGACATTTTTAAAGGCGTATTGATAAGCTCTAATACAGATGATACTTTAGAAGATTTAATATATCCTTATTCTCTGGACGAATTAAAGAATGCTTTGGAAGCTTCTGGTAAGGAAAACGTTTTAAATTCCCAAGTTATAGAAATTTTGCCGTGTGAGGATATAAGATTTTCAGACGAGTATGGTGGAGTAATAGGATCGATGTCACATAGAGAAGTTCCGTTTTATTCTGTCACAGTTAGAAATGTAAATGAGCCTGAAAGAGTGGAATTCTTTTGTAAATGTGATAAAAGATATAAAAGGAGAGATGTTAGTAAAGTCTGGTTTCCAGCAATTTTAAAGGAATGGAATTTGAACCCCAATAAAAAATATTATTCAGATACAACTTGTCCTCATATATCTGCTTTTGATTTTCATTTAAGAAAAGTTGCAGGGGTGAATTCTTTAGGAATAAAAGATAATCTAGAGTACATTAAACCTTTTCTTTTATCATGGATAGATGTTATTAAAAGATTCCCAGATTTACCAGATTATGCTATTGATTTTGCATACTTATATGAATCTTCAATGTTTGATGACGCTAAAGAATATGTAAATAAGGTGAGAAGATCTCATGGATTAGATGATTTGAGAATTTATTCTAACCCGTATTTGAAGAGGTATATAATAAATAAAATGGAGATTAGTAAAGAAAAAATGAAAAAAGTTGTTAAAACAATTGGCTATTAGGAACTATTTTGCAGACTGTATCTTTATTATATCTCCATTTTTTAAAACATAATCTGCAGAAACCCTTTTCTTTGTTCTCGCATCAATTGCTCCAATGAATTTTTCTCCTATGTCCGTATGAACTTTAAATGCTAAATCCAAAGCAGTAGAATTAGGAGGCATTAAGAATACATCTGGCAAAACATCTCCCTTTTTTGATGAAAACTTATGCTCATTTTCAACAGGATAAACTGCTATATACTTTAAAAAATCAAAAACAGCTTTATTCAAACAATCTTGAATTCCTGTTGAGCCATATTTATTCAAAACTTTTTCTTTTATTAATTCCAAAGCTTTTTTTTGTCTATCATTCATTATTTTTTTTATTTCAAATTCTTTGCTCCCGGGAATGTATTCTATGAATCCTGCTTTACTAGCGGTTCTTAAAGTAATTTCAGCTTCTGCTGAACAAGGAATGATCATCAAATCTGGAAAATCTCTTTTCATTCTTTCTAAATTTTTTTCAGAATCTGGTAAATCGATTTTGTTTGCAGCTATTAAAATCGGTTTAGATAATTTTCTTAGTTCTTTAGCCAATTCTTCTGGGTTTATTCCAACTTTGTTAATAGCTTCTTTAACATGTTTTTCTTTTATCCCTAAACCTGATAAAACAGTAGCAGCCTTTTTCTCATCCCTAATTTTTTTAATATGTCTTTTAATTATTGAAGCAAACCACATATCAATCTCTTTTTCTAAAAATTTGATATCTTCAGAAGGATTGTATCCTTCAGTTTTATTTCCCTCAGCATCAGTTGTTCCTGATACATCAACTATATGAATCAACATATCTGCTCGAATTATATCATTAAGAAACTTGTTTCCTAATCCTTTACCCTCGTGTGCTCCAGGTATCAATCCTGCAATATCCCAAAGTTTTATTGGTATTAATCTTATTCCATTTATGCATTTAGAATTTCTTGGATTGCATTTAACATTTAACTCTTTACAAGGGCAAGACAATGTAACGTATGAAATACCAACATTAGGTTTAATTGTTGTGAATGGTCTTGCAGATATAGGAACATCAATCATTGTTGCAGCTTTAAAGAAACTAGATTTTCCGCATGATGGTTTTCCACAAATTGCTATTTCCATTTTTTCACTAATTAATTTTAGAATTCAAAATTTAAAAATAATTTAAAAATCTTTATATTTATCTTTTGATAATATAATTTTTATGCAAACTCCAATTTGTGAAGTGTGTTTAAAATCTAAAATCTTATGTAATGCTTGTCAAGACAAATTAAATAAAGGAATTGTAAGTGAAGATGAGGTAGAAATTGCAAGATATATTTATAAATTGAGTCAAAAAATGAAAAGCATAAGAAATGTTAAAATAGTTAAAATAATTAATAGTGATGTTTTAATTATAGTGACAGGAAGGGGAGATGCACCAAAGTTAGTTGGAAAATCTGG